>CAYXFW010000487.1:0-3029 GCA_964464305.1 uncultured Verrucomicrobiota bacterium | reverse complement strand
TACATTTGAACCGCGAGATCGCACAGCTGAAGAAGGTCATCCTCGAGATGTGCGCGCGAACCGAGCAGTCCGTGCAGGACGCCTCGGCGGCGCTTTCCGAACGCAACGATGCGCTCGCCGCCCGCGTGGTCGCGGGCGATGACCGCATCGACCGGTTCGAGGTGAACATCGAGGAGGACTGTCTCAAGATCCTGGCGCTGCACCAGCCCGTCGCCTCCGATCTTCGCTTCATCGTCGCCGTCATGCGCCTCAACCGGGATCTCGAGCGTATCGCCGATCTCGCCGTCAAGATCGCGGAGCGGGCGATCGCCCTGAACCGGCAGGTGCCGCTCGATGGCGCGGTCGATTTCGGCTCCCTTGCGCAGAAGACGAAGTCGATGCTCCGCCGGAGTATCGACGCCCTGATCAACCTCAACGCCGCCATGGCGCGCGAGGTCATCGCCGCCGACGACGAGGTGGATGCGGAGAACCGGGAGATCGTCGATCGGGTGAAGGACCTGATCCGGCGGCGGCCCACCGAGCTCGACGCCTTTTTGCACCTGATCTCCGTGGCCCGCCACTTCGAACGCATCGCCGATCACGCCGTGAACATCGCGCAGGATGTCGTGTATCTGCTGGAAGGCCGGATCATCCGTCACCCCGCCCTCGAAACCCCCGCGGCGCCGTCCTGAGGCGTCCGGAGGCGGTTTGCACGGGCACGGACGACGTGGCATGTTGTCGCGCCATATGAGCGTGTTCCCGACCGTCGCCCTTTCGTTCGCATTCGCCGCGCTTGGAGCGATCCGCGTTTCCGCCGCCGGGCCCAGCCGGGAACCACTGCAGCCCGCGTTTTCGACTGGCACGGTCGCCGCCGTGACGGGCGCCCTCCGCGTGGTCACCTATAACATCGAGAACTTCGGCGACGGGGTCGGCGACAAGGGGCGGACGCCGGAGATTGCGGCGGCGCATGCGCGGGATGCGGCGGCGCTGATCGCCGGCCTCGACCCCGACTTGATCGTTCTTCAGGAGATCGAAAACGCGAAGGCGCTCGCACTGCTCAACTCGGCGCTTCCACGCCCCTATCCCACGGGCTACGTGACCGATTTCAGACCTCGCTCCGGCCGGATCGGCGACCACAACGTCGCCATCCTTTCCCGTGTGTCCGTGGCGGACGTCGTCGAGCGCGACTTCGGCGCCATGACCGGGGATATTATTCCAACCCGCGGCTTCCTCCGCTGCACGGTCCCCCTGCCCGGGGACCGCCGCCTGGTCGTCTATGGCACCCACCTGAAGTCCAACTTCGGTCGCCGGGATCGCAACCTCGCGCAGCGGCGGATCGCCATGGAGGCCATCCGGGGCGACGCCGATGAAGTTCTGCGCGGTCCCGGGGCGGCGCAGACGGAGGTTCTGCTCGCAGGCGACATGAACACGGATCCGGACAGCCGGGAGTTTGCGAACGATCCCACGCTCGATGCCTTTCGCGACTGGATCGATCTCTGGCGGGGCCGACCCCTCGCCGAGCGGGGGACGTGTCCCACCCGCGTGGGCGACCCGACCCGGGTGTTTCCGCCGGCGGCCTTTGACCGCATTCTCGTCGCGCCGGCGATGACCAACCGTCCGTGGGTGGTCGTATCGCCGCCCCGCCTCCTGGCGGAAGGCGTGAATACGAAGGATGTCTACGCCCTGCCCGGGACGGGCCGCGGGCATGTATCCGACCACTACCCGGTCGCGGTGGACCTCGCGCCCTGAACGCCGCCCTGAGGCGGATCAGCGGATACGGCACATCCGGCGAAACCGCGTGGCGCGCGCCTCGATGGCCTCGATCGAGAGTCCGCCGAGCTTCTCGAGACTGAAGGCCTCCACGTTGAACGAGGCGACGACACTCCCGTAGAGCATGGAACGCGCGATGGCCGACGACGTGACGCGTCCGCCGGCCGCCAGATGGCCCATCAGCCCGCCCGCGAACGAATCGCCGGCGCCGGTGGGATCCACGACTTCCTCCAGCGGGTACGCCGGCATGATCAGGATCTCGTCGCCGAAGAACAGCAGACTGCCGTGCTCCCCGCACTTGACGAGGACATGCTTCGGCCCCATCTCGCGGAGGGCGCGCGCAGCACGGATCAGGTTGCGATGCCCGGTGAAATGGTGCGCCTCCGATTCGTTGACCGTGAGCAGGTCGACCCGGGCAACCAGTTTCCGGAGATCCGCGTTGGCGATGCGAATCCAGAGATCCATCGTATCGGCCATCACGAACTCCGGCCGCCGCGTCATCTGGTCGAGCACGTGCAGTTGAAGCGCGGGCGCGATGTTTGCAAGGAAGACAAACGGCGCGCGGCGGTACGCGGGCGGCAGACGCGGCTGGAACGACTCGAAGACGTTCAATTCCGTCTTCAGCGTCTTCCGGTTGTTCATGTTTCGCGCGTAGACGCCGGACCAGCGGAACGTGCGGCCGACGGAGGTTTGCAGGCCGCGCGCGTCGATGCCGAGCTTCCGGAACAGCTTCCGGCCGGACTCCGGGAAATCGGTGCCGACGACGCCGACCATGCCGGTGCGAACGAAACGCGAGGCCGCGGCGCAGGCGTAGGTGAGCGATCCTCCGAGCACGTCCTCGCGATGCTCCGCCGGCGTCCGGATGGTGTCCAAGCCGATCGAACCGACCACCACCAATTGCGGGTTCTGCGTCATGATAGCGTCCAAATCTGCGGGCCCGGGAGGGGCCGCCTACTCCAGGATTTCCTCGATCCGCTCGCAGAGGATATGCATCAGAAGGTGATGCCCCTCCTGCACGCGGGGCGTATGGGAAGTCGAAGCGATCGTCAGGCACCGGTCCGAAAGTTCGGGCATCCGTCCCCCGGCGCCGCCGGTCAGAGCGAGCCGCCACAGGCCGCCCTCGCGGGCCGCCTCCAGGGCCAGACAGACGTTGCGCGACGTGCCGCTGGTGCTGAACGCGACCAGCGCATCGCCCGGACGCCCCAGCGCCCGCACCTGCTTGGCAAAGACCTCGTCGAATCCGAAATCGTTGCCGACGGAGGTCACCACCGACGTGTCGG
>CAYXFW010000486.1:0-3035 GCA_964464305.1 uncultured Verrucomicrobiota bacterium | reverse complement strand
TGCGCTAACAACCCCAGCGTGAGGCCAAACTGACGTTGGAAAGGGGTGACACTCTGAAGAGAGGGAGTGTTACCCGTGAAGGAAGAGAAGACGGAAGGTAGAGGGGGAAGAGGCAGCATCCCCAAGGATCGCCCCCCTAGGGGGGCGACGCGCCGCCCGGGCGTCAAGAAAAAGATCAATCAGCGGCGCCACTCGTTTGAGACCCGGCTGACGGCGGTGAAGCTGTACTTGGAGGAAGGCTTCACCCTCAGGATGATCGGGGAGCAGTTGGGGATTAGCCGGGACACCATCTGCGAATGGGTCCAGCGCTATCGGGCGCACGGGCGTGCCGGGCTGGAACCGCTGCCCAGCCGGCCCGGACCGCGGAAGGCGAAGCTGCCTCCGGCGATTCACGAGCGGATCGTGCAGGTGAAGCGGGAGAACCCGGGGTTTGGGATCCGGCGGATTGCGCAGTGGCTGAGGCGGAGTCTGATGCTGCCGGCCAGTGCCGAGACCGTGCGGCAGACGCTGCACCGTCACCAGATGCTTCCGAAGACCCAGCCGAGGAAGCTGCCCCGGAACCCGCCCAAGCCGAGGTTCTTCGAGCGGGCGACGCCGATGCAGATGTGGCAGAGCGACATCTGCACCATCCGGCTTGCCGGGAAGAACGCCTATCTGATCGGGTTCATGGACGATCACTCCCGGTATCTGGTTGGGCTGGAGGTGTACCGCAGCCAGACCACGGAGAACGTGCTGGAGGTGTACCGGACGGCGGTGGGCGAGTACGGGACGCCCAAGGAGATGCTCACCGACAACGGGCGGCAGTACGCGACGTGGAGGGGGAGGACACGGTTCCAGCAGGAACTGCAGAAAGACCAGGTTCACCACATCCGCAGCCAGCCGCACCATCCGCAGACGCTGGGGAAGATCGAGCGGTTCTGGAAGACGATCTGGGACGAGTTCCTCGGCCGGGCCCAGTTCGAGACGTTCGAATCGGCCCGGGAGAGGATCCGGCTGTGGGTGAAGTACTACAACCACAAGCGGCCGCACCAGTCGCTCGACGGGCACTGTCCGGCCGACCGGTTCTTCGCGATCCAGAAGCCCCTGCGGGAGGCTCTGGAACGCGGGATGCAGGAGAACCTGCTTGAACTGGCGCTGCGGGGCCAGCCCAAGAGCCCGTTCTACATGGTCGGGCGGATGGGCGGGCAGTCGGTGGTCATGAAGGTCGAAGAGGGACAGATCAAGATGGTGGTGGACGGCCAGGAAGACCGTCCGGTCAGGGAAGTGAACTACGCAATCGGAGGAGCAAACAATGAACAACCCAACGGACAAGACGCGGAAGGAACGGACGGTACGGAGTGCGCGGGAGAAGTGCCAGGCGGTGTTGTCGCTCTGGACGGGGCGGCGGCGGCCCTCGGAGATCTGCCGGGAGATGGAGGTGCCGTCGAACCTGCTGAACTGCTGGCAGGAGCGGGCGATGGAGGGCATGCTGGGGGCGTTGGAGCCGCGGACGCGCCGGCAGGAGGATCGGGGGCCGATGCTGGCCCCGAGGATGGAGCGGCTGCTGGAGCGCAAACTGACGCGGCTGGAAACGCGGATCGCACGGCTGGGAGGCAAGAGCCGGCCGGCGGTCGAGAAGCCGCCGGTGAAGGTGTAGCCCCGGCGGCGGAAAGGGTCCATGAGGAGACCGCCCGAGGACAAGCGGATGCAGGCGATGCTGGAGGTCTGGGCGGGGCGCCGGACGGCGAAGGACGCGGCGGCCTCGCTGGGGATCTCCCGCAAGAGCTTCTACCAGTGGGAGGCCCGTGCGCTGGAAGGCATGAGGTGTTCGCTGCAGAAGGGCCGGCCGGGCCGGCCCCGCAAGGAGGCGGATCCACAGAAGACGCAACTGGAGGGGGAGGTCCGCCGGTTGCGGGCGGACCTGGAGATCATGGAGCAACGGGAGCGGATCCGGAGCCTGCTGGCTGAGTCGGAGACCCGGGCACAAAAAAAATCAAGTGGTCACGACCGTGGTTGAGATCCTTCAGGCGCTTCACGGGCAGACGGGACAGTCGTTCCGCCGGCTGATCCCTGCGCTCGGGCTGGCCCGTTCCAGCGTGCTTCGCTGGGCGGGCCGGCTGCGCCGGGGGCTGCCCGCGCTCCGGGCCCCGGGGCCGTCCTCTGCGCCGATGGAAGATCACGCCGTGCTGGACCAGGCCATCGCCGGTCTGCCTCACCGGACCCAGCGGACGTTCGGCACCGCAGCGCTCTGGAGGGAATGGCAGGCCACGATCTCCCGTCGCGAGTTCAACGACCGGGTCCGTACGGAGCGGCGCCGGCGCCTGCGCGAAGAACGGGGAAGCCTCCACCGGATCGCATGGAGGGAGGCGGGCGCGGTGTGGGCGATGGATCCGGCCGAATATGGCGGGATCGTCTGGAACCTCGTCGTGGACCTCGCCTCCCGGTTCCGGTTCGAGCTGACGGTGGCCCTCCATCTTCCGGCACCCCGGATCGCCGACCATCTCCAGCGTCTGTTCGACCGGTACGGTCCTCCGCTGGTGCTCAAACGCGACAACGGAAGCAACCTGGTCGCTCCGGTGGTCGATGAACTGCTCGATGCCTACGGCGTGATCCCTCTGACCTCGCCTCCCTACTTCCCCCGGTACAATGGCGCCGTCGAGTATGCCCAGCGGGAAACCAAGACGTCTGCGGCCCTCCTGGAAGCCGGCGGCGCGCCCCGGGATGCGGCCCTGGCGGTCGTACCGCATCTGCTCAACGCCCGCCCCCGTCCCTGCCTCGGCGGCCACACCGCCCAGGCCGTCCTGACCGCCGCGCTTCCCTCGTTCCATGGCCGGTTCACTCCTGAATGCAGGAAGGAGGTAAAACACTGGATCGACAACCACACCGAGACTATACTCGGCTGCATGAAGACCGTCGACAAGCGTGCCCATGACGCCGCGCGGCGTCAGGCCATCGAAGCATGGATGCTGGACGAGCACATCATCGAGCACGTCCAGCCCGCAAACGTGTTACCCCAAATCCAATGAAAGTGGTCTCAAATGAGGGTGGGCGCTACA
>CAYXFW010000485.1:0-3039 GCA_964464305.1 uncultured Verrucomicrobiota bacterium | reverse complement strand
ACTGATCCCCTGCGCGCGGGAAGGCCGCGATCCGCGATCGCGGCTACAGCCAACGCACATGGTTGAGGCTCTCTTCTGTAGCTGCGACCGCGGGTCGCGGCGGGCAAGCACCCGGGTGCGCGGGAAGGCCGCGATCGGCGATCATCGACAACGGACAGCGCATGAACAGGAGTCCCTTCTGTAGCTGCGACCGTCGGTCGCGGCTGCGTCGGACGGCCTCGGTTGACGGGCTTCTCCCGTCACGGTTTCAGTGCGAACCCTTCGATGGCCACGCGGGCGTCCGCGGACGAACAGGGATCCAGCCGCAGCATCGTGATCCGGCCGCGCCACCGCGGATTCGCATTCAGGTCGAGGGTCACCGTGTGGGACGCCCCGTCGGCCGCGATCTCGAAGGGGAGGCTCGTGGCCTCCGTCATGGCCATGGCGTCGGCGGACCAGAACAACTGCCCGCGCGCGACGGGCGCCCCGCCGTTCTCGATGCGCATCGTCAGCTCCGCCTTCGTGAACTCGCGGGCGCGGATGCCGCGCAACTGGACCTGGAGGGCCGGGTCGCGGCCGTTCGTCCGGAACTTCAGCGCGCCGCCGGAAACCTCCAGACCGGCCACGCCCATCATCGGGCTCCAGTCCGGGGACGGGCCGTCGAACGTCCACGCGGTGGCGACCGGCAGCGGCGGGTAGTCATAGGGCCCGAGCCCGATGTCGCGCGGGCCGAAGTTGGCCGGCCAGCCGGCGGGGTCCCCCTTGCCGAAGACGGCGCGGACCGCCTCGACCATGGCGAATCCATGCTCGAGGTTGGGCTCGATGTAGCTGCCCTCGCCCCATTCGTTGAGCGGGCCGAGGACGAGCGTCTTGATGCCGTTCGTCCGCGCGAAGTCGCGGGCGGATTCGAGCAGCCGCCGGAACAGCTCCGGCGTGCGGCCGTCGATCGTGCGCGCCTTGTCGCCGTGCCACGGCCGCGAGTCCCAGCCCGTGTCGACCAGCGGCAGGTAGGACAGCGGGGCGGAGGCGGCGAGTTTCCGGGTCCACGCGGCGGGGCTGTCCTCGACCACATGCGCGTACGGCGAATGCCGCGCCGCCTGCGCCCGGGCGCCCCATTCGTGGTAGGTCGTCGCCGCCGCGTACCCTTCGTCGGAAAGGAGCTTCATCGCGGACGCCGAGAAATCGCCGTTCATGGCGACGAACGTGATGCCCGCATGGCCGGCCGCCTTCGCCATCGCCTGCGATTCGGCCAGCAAGGCGCGGGCCGCGTCCGACCCGCCGACATCGCGACGGATGTTGCCCGGGTTCCAGATGTAGACCACGGGCTTCCCCTCGAGCTTCTGGTAGGCCGGCAGGGTGAAGTAGTTCTCGATCCAGTTCTTCGTGACCGTCCGCCAGTCCCCGGCGGAATGCGTGTTGGTCGCATTGTGGTTCGCCCACATGATCGCGACCTTGAGCAAATCGCGGTGGCGCGCCTTCCGGTAGGCGTCGAACCAGTGCTCGTAGTGCCGCGATCCGGCCTGCCAGTACCAGTCGACGAGGAAGCACGAGATGCCGTTCTCCACGGCCCACTTGATCTGCCAGTCGACGCACTCGGGGTTGGCCTCGTCGTAGTAGCCGAGCGCCGGCTTGCGGATCGGCGCGATGCGCCGGAGGCAGTCCCACTTCGCGTCGGTGTTCCACCCGGGGAAGTAGTAGGCGCAGAGTTCGGGGTCCGTGGCCACGGGTCGGGGGGCGGGAACGCCGCCGGTCGCGGGCGCGACGGCCGGCGCTGCCGTCACGGATAGCGTCGCCTCCGCCGTGCGCGTCCCGGCGAGATCGAGTCCGACGGTGGGGCGGCCCGCGCCGGCCGCGAGGACCGTCCATCGCAGCGTCGTCTGCTCCTCGAACTCGAGGGGGGGGGCTGTGGCGGAAGACGCACCTCCCACGATGCGCATGCCCTCGGGCAGAATTAGCCGTGCGGTCGCGGCCGTGGACATCCCGCCGCCGAGGTTGCGAACGAGGGCCAGGATGCGCACCGGCACGCCCGGGCGCGGGAGGGCGTCTTCGAGGCCCAAGTAGTCCACCGTCAACTCCGCCGGGCCGGAGGGGGCCGTGCCGATTTGGATCGACACCGGGCGGGCTGTCGCGCCGGGCGGGAGACGAAGGCCGAGCGCCGCGAGGCGCGTCCAGCCCCGTGCGCCCTGAAGTTCGAGATTGCGGGTGTGCAGCCCCGGGCGGACGGCGAAGTCGAGGCTTTCGACGCCACGGCCGCCGGCCGGGCTCCAGAGGAGCGTTGCAACGCCGGGCGCGCCGGCGTCGATCGTGACGGAGGTCCAGAGCCGGTCCCGGACGTCCAGATTCAGCGGAGGGGCATAGAGATCCTCCGCGGCCGGGTGCGGGCGCCATGCGGAGAGGTCGGCGCCGAAGGTCCACGCGAAGACGTTCGTCTGCGGGGTCGCGCCCCCGTCCCATTCGGCGATGCGGATGGAGTCGATCTCGAAATCGGTTCCGTCGATCAGATCCAGGCGAAGCTGGCGGATGGTCCGCTCGCCCTGCCAGAACGGGACGAGGACAATGTCCTGGAACGCAGGGCCGGCCGGGATCCGGAAGGGGGTGATTTTCTCCGTGCTGAACCCGCCAAACTTGCCGGTGGTCACTCCGGTCCAGAACAACTGGCCCTCGCCGGCCCGGGTCGATCGCATGCGCAGGACGACGTACTGCCACGGCGTCGCGCGCAGGTTCACGTCGCGCCGGACGAGAATCGGATCGCGGTCGATCGTCGCCCCGCGAAGCGTGCCGTCCCGCGCGACGAGGTTGGTGATGTGGGCGTTGGGCGTCCAGCCGTCCGTCCCGTTGTCGAAGCTCCACATTGCGGCGCCCGCCGCCACCACCGCCGCCGCCACGCAGGTCATCATGGTCCGTCCTCCATCCGACGCGCGGAGACTACCCGATTTTCGCCCTCCCGGTACATCTCCCCCGGCTTTCAATCGGCGGCGGGGCGGATATACTGCGCGGCGGGCGTTTCAAACCAAACCGCAGGAGGACGAGATCATGGGCAGAAAGATCCGGATGGGAATG
>CAYXFW010000484.1:0-3067 GCA_964464305.1 uncultured Verrucomicrobiota bacterium | reverse complement strand
GGTGCGCGAGGCGGCGCGGAAGGCGCAGATCCCCAAGCGGGTCTCGCCCCACACGCTGCGGCACTCGTTCGCCACGCATCTCCTCGCGTCCGGTTCCGATATCCGGACGGTTCAGGATCTCCTGGGCCACGCCGATGTCGCGACGACGATGATCTACACGCACGTTCTCAACCGGCCGGGCGTGACGGTGAGGAGTCCGCTGGATGAAATGGGATGATCGGACCCTGACGAAGGAATCGCCGCGACGGGCCGGGCTGCATCCGGCGATCCGCATGGCTGCCGTGGCGGCGTTGCTGGCGGTTCCGCTGGCGCTCCTGCGCGCGCCGGCGGGGGGGCCGGGCGGACCGCTCCGGCTGCTGGGCGTCGGCGCGTCGCATCTCGACCGCGCCCTTCCGGAGTTCGCCGCGCTCCGGCCGCCGGTCGAGTCGCCGGGCGGTTACGACGGACAGTTCTACGCCCAGCTCGCGCTGGACCCCGCGCTGTGCCGCGGCGCGGAGCTGCGGCGGGCGCTGGACACGCCGGAGTACCGCGCGCGACGGATCGGGCTGCCCGCCCTCGCGTGGCTGGCGGGTGGCGGGCAGCCGCGGGCGGTCGTCACGGCCTACGCGCTGACGAACCTGCTTTTCGCGGGACTCCTCGTCGGACTCGTCGCACGCCGCACGCGGCTGGCGCGGCCGCGCGACCTGCTTCTGGCGGCGGCGCTGCTGTGGACGACCGGGTCGCTGACCTCGGTCGACCGTTCGCTCTCCGACTTCCCGGCCGCCGTCCTCCTGCTGGCCGCCGCATGGATGGCGGGCCGCCCGGCGGGTGCGGCGGGCGCGATCGCCGCCGCGGCGCTGATGCGGGAGACGTCGCTTCTCGGCCTCGTGGTGGCGTGGCCGGCCTCCTTCCGCAGGCGGGATCTCGCGCGCTCCGCCGCCGCGGCGGCAGCGGTCGGGGTTCCGCTCGTCCTGTGGCTGGGCTGGTGCCGGCTCCGGCTCGGCGGGGCGGGTGCGTCGCCGACCGACGCCTTCGGCCTGCCGCTTCTGGCGTGGATCGAACGGCTTGCGGGCGCCGCGCGCGACCTTGTCCACGACGCGCCGGCAGCGCCCTGGAACCAGCGGGGCCGGCTGTTGTTCGAGCTGCTGGCGCCGCTGTCGCTCACGGTCCAGGCCGTGTTCTTCGCGGTCCGCCGCGACACCCGGGACCCGGCGTGGCGTCTGGGCGCGGTGTGGGCGGTTCTGCTGCTCTTTCTGGGGCCCCAGGTCTGGGGCGAGCAATACGCCTCGACGCGCGTGCTGCTGCCGCTGACGTTCGCCTTCAACGTCCGCCTGCACGCGGCGGCGGGGACGGCGCGGGAACTCGTCTGGTTCGCCGCCGGCAACGCGGGCCTCATCTGGATGGCCATCTCGGCGCTCGCGTAGAGGCGACTCGCTTTTTCTCCCCACCGGGGCAAGCCCGGTGGGACACCGACAGCTCAGACTGCCGGGACAAGCCTGGGGGGGCCGGCAGCTTGACTCGCCCGCGCCGACTTCATGCACCGCGAACCGGCACACATCCGGTCTTTCCCAGCCGCGCTTCCTTCACCCAGCAATACAGCACGGGGGCCATGAACAAGGTCATCACTTCGATGGCCATGCCCCCGAAGGAGGGGAGCGACATCGGAAGCATGATGTCGGCCCCGCGGCCCGTCGAGGTCAGCACCGGAAGCAGGGCCAGGACCGTGGTCGCGGTGGTCATCAGGCACGCGCGAATCCGCCGCTTGCCGGCATACACCGTCGCGTCCCGGATGTCTGCGACGGTGGCCGGCTTGACCTTGCCGAACCGCTGGTCCATGTACGTGCAGATGACCACCGCGTCGTCGGAGGCGATTCCAAACAACGCCAGAAACCCCACCCAGATGGCGATGCTCATGTTGATGGGGTGCACCTGGAACAGGGCGCGCAGATCCACGCCGAGGATGGTGACATTCAAGAACCACGGCTGGCCATAGAGCCAGATGAACAGGAGGCCGCCGGCCCAACAGACGAAGATGGTCGCGAACACCAGTCCTGTCGTGACCACCGATCGAAACTGGAAGTAGATCAACATGAAGATGACGAACAGCGTCAGGGGCAGGACCACAGCCAAGGTCTTCTGGGCGTGGATTTGGTTCTCGTAGCTCCCCGCAAACCGGTAGGTGACCCCTGGCGGAAGATTCAACTCTCCCGAGGCCTTCTTCGAATCCAGGTAGCGCTGGCACGCCTCCACCACATCGACCTCGGCGAAGCCGGGTTTCTTGTCGAAGAGCACGTAGCCGATGAGGAACGTGTCCTCGCTCTTGACGGCCTCCGGTCCGCGCACATAGCGGATATCGGCCAGTTGCGTGAGGGGGATCTGGGCGCCGTCCATGCCGGGGACCAGCACGCGCTCCAGCGTCTCCACCTGGTCGCGAAGTTCGCGCGGATAGCGCACGCGCACGGGAAAGCGCTTCCGGCCTTCCACCGTGGTGGTGAGACGGACGCCGCCAATGGCCGTCTCGATCACATCTTGAACATCCCCAACCTGCATGCCGTACCGGGCGATGGCTTCGCGGTCGATATCGATTTCGAGGTATGGCTTCCCGACGATCCGGTCGGCGATGACGGCGGACGGTTCGACCTCGGGCACATCCTTGAGAAAACGCTCGATCTCCAGTCCGCCCCGTTCGACGCTGTCCAGATCGGGGCCTTTGACCTTGATGCCCATGGGGGCGCGCATGCCGCTCTGGAGCATGACGATTCGCGCCGCAATCGGCTGAAGCTTGGGCGCCGTCGTCGTCCCGGGTATCCGTGCGGCGGCCACGATTTCCTTCCAGATGTCATCCGAGCTCTTGATGCGATCGCGCCACTGCCGGTAGGGCCGACCGTGCGGGTCCGGAATCAGATCGCCATTCTCGCGAACGAAGTCCCCGAGTTTCTTGTCGTACCGAAACGACACACGGCGGCCATCCTTGTCGCTGATGTATTCGGGCTTATAGGCGATGACCGTCTCGATCATATTGACCGGGGCCGGGTCGAGCGCCGTTTCGGCGCGTCCGATCTTCCCGACCACCGAATCGATCTCCGGG
>CAYXFW010000483.1:0-3070 GCA_964464305.1 uncultured Verrucomicrobiota bacterium | reverse complement strand
GCTGAACGGCGCCAGCGGCGCGGGTCTCGTCTCGGTGCAGGCCGGATCGCTGACCCTGGGCGCCTCGAACCGTCTGGCCGACACGGCTACGGTCTCGGTGGCCTCGCGCTCGTCGCGCTCCTGCTGCCGGTCTGGCGGCGGATGCGCGCCACGCCCGCCGCGACGCCCGTGCGCGACGGTCCGGCCGCCTTCTATGCCAAGGTCGCCGCACTGGCTGCCGCCGTCGCCGGCATCGAAATCGCCCTCGCCCTCCTGCCCGGCGCCGCGGCGCAAGACGGCGTGCCGGCCGGCGCGGACGGCGGCGGAACGGCCGCGCGGGCCGCGTTTGCCGCCGCGTTCGGAGGGGATCTCGTCTTCGACAGCTCCCGCTCGGGCACGTTCGGCATCTGGCGCATGCCGGCGGACGGCGGACCCGCCTCCGCGGTCGCGGATACCCCGGCGCAGGAGATGTATCCCGATCCGTCGCCGGACGGACGCTGGATCGCCTACGCGCGCGCCGGCTCGCTCTCGGCGAAATCGCCCTCGGAGATCCGCGTGTGCAGGCCGGACGGATCGGGGGACCGGAAGGTCGCCGACGACGGCACGTTCCCGACCTTCGGACCCGATTCCGCGACGGTTTACTTCGAACGCGCCCGCGCGCGCGTCATGGCCGTCCGCCTCGACGGCGGCGACCCGCGCCAGGTCTTTCCCGGGCCGAAGGGCTTCGGACGGTACCAGGTGGTGAAACCGCGGATCTCGCCGGACGGACGGCGCGTTGCGTTCATCTCCAACCGCGGCGGCATGATCGGCTGGAACGCGTGGACCGCCGACCTCGCCGGCGCCGCGGAGGCAGCGCGCATCGGCCCCGGCTGCCAGCCCGGCTGGTTCCCCGGCGGACAGCGCGTCGTGCACATCATCGAACGCGCCGCCCGCGGCGGCACCGGCATCGTCGCGCGCGATCTGCCCGGGGGCGAGGCGGCGGTCCTCCACGACGACGCCGCGCCGTTCGGCCGGGAATACTTCCCCTCCGTCACGCCCGACGGCCGCTGGCTGCTGTGGGGAGCCTACGGCGCCGGTCCGCACGACCATCTCGACCCAACGGCCCCCTGCCGCCTCTTCGCGCGCCGACTGCCGGAGGGCCCGGTCGTCAGCCTTGTCGCCGACCGGTTCAACAACCGCTGGCCGAAACGGATCCCCCACCCGTCGCCGGACGTGGCCCCGACAACGAAGTGAGCGACCCATCGTGGGGGCGGACCTCCAAGTCCGCCCCGCCCTGACGATGCGCAGGCGCCGGCGCGAACGCGGAAGCCGCGGCGGAGCTGGAGCTCCGCTGCCACGGGGAGCGCGACCTCCAGACGCGCGACGTGGTAATCTAGGCCCATGATCTCCGCCGAACTCATCGCCACCGGGGCCGAACTCCTGATCGGCCGCACCGTCAACACCCATGCCCAGCGGCTCGGGCTGGCGCTGGCCCCGCTGGGGCTCGGACTCGCGCGGGAAACCACGCTGCGCGATGACCCCGACGCGATCGCGGGCGCCGTGCGCGACGCGCTGGCGCGATCGACGGTCATCTTCGTCACGGGCGGGCTGGGGCCGACGTGCGACGACCTGACGCGCGAGGCGCTGGCCGCGGCGCTGGGCCGCGGGATCGTCCCCGACGAGCCCTCGCTCGCCGCCATCCGCGAACGGTGCGCCCGCCTCGGCCAGCCGATGACCGATTCGCGCGCGCGGCAGGCCGGCATGCTGGAGGGCGCGGCCGCGCTGTCCAATTCCGTCGGCGCCGCGCCGGGCCAGCGGATCGAGCTCGACGGCGGTCGCGTGCTGTTCGTCCTGCCCGGCCCGCCGCGCGAATTCGAGGCGATCCTCGCGGAGCACGTTCTTCCATGGCTGCGACGGCGGTTCCCCGGCGCCGCCGTGGCGGAGCGGGTCCTCATGGTCTGCGGCCTGGGCGAATCGGACGTGATCGAGCGCTTCGCCTCGGCCGGATTCGATCCCGCCCCGCTCGAACTCGCCTACTGCGCCGGGCCGGGCCAGCTCGAGATCCGGCTCACCGGCACGCCGGGCTCGGAGGCGGTTCTTGAGACGGCCGCCGCGCGCGCGAAGGCGGCGCTGGGCGACAACGTGTACGCGGAAACCCGCGAGGATCTGGCCGTCGTCGTCGGCCGCCGCCTGCGTTCGGCCGGCCTGACGGTCGGCACGGCGGAGTCCTGCACCGGCGGCCTCGTCGCCCAGTGCATCACCGCCGTCCCCGGCAGCTCGGCGTGGTTCCGCGGCGCCATCGTCGCCTACGCCAACGACGTCAAGGAACGGCTGCTCGGCGTTCCGGCCGGCGTGCTGAAGGCACACGGCGCGGTCAGCGAGCCCGTCGCGCGCGCCATGGCCGAAGGCGCCCGGAGCCGGCTCGGGACCGACATCGCCCTTGCTACGACCGGCGTCGCGGGCCCCGACGGCGGGACACCGGAAAAGCCCGTCGGTCTCGTCTGGTGGGCGCTGGCGGACGCGAAGGGCACCCTCTCCCGTTCCCGCCGCTTCCCCGGCGACCGCGGTCTCATCCGACGGTGGACCGCCCAGTTCGCCCTCGATCTCCTCCGCCGCCGCCTCGACGGCCACGCCTGAGGCGGAACGATTCGATCGAAGGGTCTGCCTCGGCCGGGACCGGCCCAGGATCCCGCGGCACCGCCCTTCGCCCCATCCTGCAAATCCTGTGATCCGCTCATCCCCTCCTCTTCGCGTCTTTGCGCCTTCGCGTGAGCCCAATCCGTCCTCGCCGCTCCACTCCGCGTCCGAGTTCCGACCTTCGTGATTCTGCGGTTCGGTATTCGATATTCTGCTATTCGCCATCTTGGTGCCAGCGAGACAGGGCATCCAAGGGTTGGAAGAGAAATAGATGCCATTGTCCGAACCTTGGACAGCAGCGCATTTCTAAGGAGCGACACGGCGCTGTTTCACTGTCCCCGTGCCGGTTGCCAGCTTCGCCACTGCTTCTATGTCCCCTCGGCCGCACGGCCCTCAAATCCTCGGGCCTGGGCCAACCGCAGCTTGTGGATCATCCCCCGGGCGATGGCGAGAGGGATGGCCCCGAGGACGCCGA
>CAYXFW010000482.1:0-3082 GCA_964464305.1 uncultured Verrucomicrobiota bacterium | reverse complement strand
CGGCGATTACGCGGAGAGCATCGCCCGGCAGGTGCTGAAGCTGATCGCGTCCGGCGCGGAGATCCCGAAGGATCGCTTCGAGGAGATCGCCGGCCTTTCCGTGCCGATGCTCACGGATGCCGTGCGGGCCTTTGTCACGCGCGACGCGGACCTCGCGCGCAGGGTCATGGAGGTCGAGGAGACGGTGGACGATCTCAAGAGCCGCCTCAACCGGGATCTCGTCGAGTGCTTCGGCCGGAATGCGATGGCGTTCCCGGCCCTGAACGCATGCATGATGATCGCGCGACGTCTCGAGCGCGTATCGGATCAGGCCCGGAACATCTGCCGGGAGACCTTGTATGCCTGTACCGGGGAGGACGCCCGGCATCCGGATTCCGACATCTTCCGGATTCTCTTCGTTGAAAGTGCCGGGGCAAGCCGCGGTGCGATTGCGGCGTCCGTGGCCAGGGGCGTCGGCGGGAGCGCGTTCCATTACGCCGTGGCTGCCATCGATCCGCAGCCGATGCCGGTGTCGACGGCCGCGTTCCTCCGGACCCTGGGTGTCGAGGCGCCCGCATCTCCGAGGGCGTTGATGGAGGTTCCTGAGCTCGACCATTACCATGTGATCGTCGCATTGGATCCCGACGTGAAGCGGGCGTTTCCGAAGCGGCCGCGCAAGGCGGTGTTCCTCGACTGGCCTGTGGACGATCCGTCGCAGGCCGCGGGCGGCCCGGAGGCGGTGCAGGCCGCTCACGAGGCGGTCGCCGGGTTCATCCAGGGTCATCTTCGCGACCTCGTCGACGCGATCGGGGGCGTCGACACCCTGGATCTCGGAATCGGACGCGTCTGAGCCATGGCGCGGGTTCCCTCCATCCTGCCGGTCCTCCTCGCAGCCGGCCTCGGCATGGCGGCCGGGTGCGGCGACGGCGGTGGGCCGCGGCCCGGCGAGCGCGTGACGATCGCCAACATCGGTTCCGACACGATGCTCAACCTGGCGGCGGCGTGGGCGGAGGCGTACGACCGGGTCGACGCCTCGGTGTCCATCGAAGTGTCCGGCGGCGGGTCGGGGCAGGGGGCTGCGGCGTTGATCAACGGCAGTTGCGACATCGCCAACTGCAGCCGCAAGCTCGAGGAGAAGGAAATCGAGGAGATCCGGAAGCGGCGGGGGCTCGACGCGAAGCAGTTCGTCGTGGGGTTCGACGCGCTGTCCATCTTCGTGCACCGGAGCAACCCGTTGCGGGAGATCTCGGTCGAGGATCTCGGCGAAATGTACCGCGACGGCGGGACGCTGACGCGGTGGAGCCAGCTTGGGGTGTCCATCCCCGGCGCGAAGGGCGATGCGATCATCCTGGTCAACCGGCAGAACAGCTCCGGCACGTACCACTATTTCAAGGAGGCTGTGGTCGGGAAGAAGAACGAGTTCAAGCTGTCGGCGCTGCACATGAATGGGTCCAAGGACGCGGTCGAGCTGATTGCGAACACGCCGAACGCGATCGGGTATTCGGGGATGGGCTACGCGACGCCGGAGGTCCGGCAGGTGCGCGTGGCCAAGAAGAGGGGCGGGCCGGCCGTCGCGCCATCGGCGGTGAGCGCGCTGGACGGCACGTACCCGATCGCGCGGCCGATGTTCATGGTCACGGCGGGGGAGCCGTCGAACGCGGTGCGGAAGTACGTCGACTGGGTGATGTCCCCGGTGGGGCAGGAGATCGTGGAACTGATCGGCTATGTGCCGCGGGTGGCCCGGTAGGCACCTGCGGGCGCGGGCGGTCGGAGGGGGGAGCGGGATGGCGGTTCAACGGAACCGGATGGAGATGGTCGCCGAAAGGGCGATCGAATTGCTGATCCGCGTCTGCGGCATCAGCGCGATCGTCTTTGTCTTCGGGATCTTCTTCTTCGTGTTTCGCGAGGGGGCTCCGGCGCTCGCGAAGCTCGACCTCGGCGAGTTCCTGACCAGCACGAAGTGGATTCCGACCTCGCACCAGCCGAAGTACGGGGTGGCGGCGCTGATCGTCGGCACGGTCAGCGTCACGGCGGTGGCGATGGCGATCGCGGTCCCCTTCGGTCTCGGGGCCGCGATTTTCGTCTCCGAGTTCTGCGGACGGCGCACGAAAGAGACGCTCAAGATCGTGATCGAACTTCTGGCGGCGATCCCCAGCGTCGTATGGGGATTCATCGGGCTGAGCGTGATGAGCCCGCTGCTGATCCATACGTTCCACGTGCCCGTGGGCGTGAACCTGTTCAACGGGGCGATCCTGCTGGCGCTGATGAGCGTGCCGATCATGGTGAGCATCGGCGAGGATGCGCTCAAGGCGGTGCCGGATTCGTTCCGCGAGGCGGCGATGGCGCTGGGGGCGACGCGGTGGCAGATCGTCTGGCGCGTCCTCCTGCCGGCGGCCCGGAACGGCCTGCTGGCGGCCGTGCTGCTCGGCGTCGGCCGCGCGATCGGCGAGACGATGGCGGTGCTGATGGCGACGGGCCATTCGATCCGGATCCCGGAGACGCTGTTCGACCCGGTCTGCACGCTGACCGCGACCATCGCGGCCGAACTGGGCGAGACCTCCAAGGGCTCGACCCACTACCAGGTTTTGTTCCTGATCGGGATCCTGCTCTTCACCCTCACCTTCATCGTCAACCTCACGGCGGATCTCATCGTCAAGGGAATCCGGAAACGCTGATGTTCACGGCCACCCCCCAGGTCCGGCGCAAGGCGCGAACGGAGACGGTCGCCCGGGCCTTCTTCGCCCTGATGTCCATGGCCATGGTGGTGCCGCTCCTCGCGATCGTCGGCTACGTGGTCTACCGCGGCTGGCCCGTGCTCTCCTGGGCATTCCTCACGACGAATCCCATCCACGGCGGAACGGCGGGCGGCATCTGGTCGGCGCTGGTCGGAACGATCTACATCGTGTCCCTTTCGCTGGCGATTTCGGCCCCGATCGGCGTGCTGGCGGCCGTCTATCTGAACGAGTACGCGAAGGACACGTGGTTCACGCGGGTCGTGAATCTGGCAGTCGTGAACCTGGCCGGCGTCCCGAGCATCGTGCACGGCCTGTTCGGCGTCGGCGCCTTCGTCTACTTCATGAACGTGAACGGCGGGAAGAAATCG
>CAYXFW010000481.1:0-3090 GCA_964464305.1 uncultured Verrucomicrobiota bacterium | reverse complement strand
TGGAGCCAGGCCGGCAGGCGCAGCGGACGGACGATGACCATCTCCTGAATTGCGCCGAGCGGGCAGACCGATGCGCAGAACACCCGGCCGAAGAAGAGGGCAAAGACGAGCGGCAGCAGGAACAACGCGGCGACGGTCAACGGAATCCCGTAGGACGGGTCCGCCAGCCCCAACGTCACGTTCTGAATCGAGCCGACCGGGCAGATACAGCCCTTGCGCCAGAAGCCGAAGTACGCGAGGCAGGCGACGGCCAGCAGGAAGAGCCCGCGACGGGAGCGGCGCACGAGCGCCAGCCACGCGGCAAGGCCCAACGCACCGGAGAGCACTCCGACGTCCGCCCATGCGCGCCACGGCGGCTGGGCGGCGGGCGGTTGGTAGACCGGCTGCATGTGGCCGGTCTTGAAGTCCGGCTGCGGGAAGCGCTGCTCGACCGCGACCGCCGCCGTCGCGGTGAAGACAATCGCGAGGACCGTCGCGGAGACAGAACGGAAGACGGAAGACGGAAGACGGAAAACGGAAAACAGGGGACTGGAGAGGGAAACCCGGAACTCGGAACCCGGAACTCGGAACCCGGAACGCGGTCCGGGCTTGACGGGAGACTCATGCATCGGCGGGAGGCTTTCCGGCCGGGGCGGGCGCCGGCGCGTGCGAGGACTTCATCCGGTAGGCCTGCTCGACCGGCACGCGCGCGATGGCGTCCGCCGGACACGCGCGCGCGATGGCACACTCGTTGCAGTTCACGCACAGGTCGCGGAGGATCTGGAGGTGCAGCGATCCGTTGCCGAAGGTGTTGCAGCCCTTCACGCACTTGCCGCAACCGGTGCAGAGCTTCTCGTCGATCGTGTACTCGTAGTAGGGCGCTTCGATGAACTTCCTCCGGATGGCGCCGGTCGGGCACATCTGGTTCTCCGCCGCCGTGTTCAGCGCCGCCGCTCCGGGCTGGAAGAATCCGAAGCAAAGCTTGCAGTAGCCGCACATGGCGTAGGTGTGGACGCACTTCACGGCGGAGGGCGCCAGCACGCAGTGGGTCATGCACTGGCCGCACTGGACGCAGAGGTTCGGATCGATCTGCCAGACCGTGGCGGACTGCGAGACGGCGCCGCGCATCGCGCCGGCGGCTGCGGCCGCGGCGCACAGACCGGCGGCGCCGGCCAGCCCGCGGCGCAGGAATTCGCGCCGAGCGAGGAATGTGGCCTCATCCGCCATGGCGGGATCCTCCGGGAAAGACGGTCACCGTCGCCGGTCGGGCATGGCGCGCGGCCGGTTTCGTGCAGATGGCCAGCCACGCGCAGCGGCCGCAGGGGGAGCCCTCCGGGCAAACCGGCGCCGCGTCGCGTCCGCGATCCCTCAGGGCGCGGCCAACCAGCAGGCCCATCGCGGCGAGTGCGGCGGAACGTCCGGCCGCGCGGAACCACTCGCGGCGCGTCACGGAATGCGAAGCGGGAGCCTTCATGGTTTCGCCCCGGCGGGCTTGCGTACGAAAATGCGGATCGTGTTACGCTTCGGATCGACGACGAGCACGCGCCCGCGGGCATCGACCGCGACATCGAGGCCGATCGTGTCCTCGTCGAAGTCGGCCGGGCCGGCGGCGACGCTCTCGAGACTGCCGTCGGTGCGGTGCACCTTCACGCGCGCCAGGCCTTTTTCGGCGGTGACGAACGACCCGTCCGCCCCAAGCGCGAAGTCGGCGGGATTGCAGCATCCGCAGAAGGCGTCGATGGCAAATCCCGGTTTGCCCCAACTCCGGCCGGGCCTGCCATCGGGGCCGTAGGACTCGATCCGCAGCTCGCCGGGGTTCGCGATCCAGAGCGTGTCGTCGCGGCCGAGGGCGACGTCGAAGTGCGGGCTCGGCACGGCGAAACCGCCCGTTGCGGCCGGTCCCTCGTTGCGACCGAGCATCCGGCCCGTGAGGTCGAAGGACCAGACGATCCGCTGGCCCGCGTCGGCCGCATACACCACGTTCGAGCCGGCCGCGAGCGAGGTCAGGATGGCCTTTTCGGCCAGTTCGGGTCCCTCGGCCTTGATCTTGAACTCGGGGGTGCAGATCACGAACCGGCGCACGAAGCCGACCGCGATGTCGCCGTTTGGGGCGAGGGCAAGACAGCGGATGGTCTCGGGGAGATCCGCGGAGCGGAGCGCCTTTCCGTCCAGGTCGATGCGCATCAGCGTCCGACCTGCGGAGGCGACGAACGAATCGCCTGCGGACGCAGCGATTGCGGTCAATCCTGCGGTTGTCACGCGGATCGGCGCCTGTTCGGCCCAGGTTCGCAGAGCCGGGTCGACCGTCCGGAAGCGGGCCAGATCCAGCGTGAACGCGCTCCCGGGGCTCTCGGCGGCGGCGGCGGCGCGGAGACCGAGCGCAACGGCGGCGATTGCCGCGTGGACGACCGCGGTGTGCAGGCGAGGAAGACGGGACGACAGGATGAAGGGGTGGGTAGGCCGGGATCCGTCCGGAATCCTGTGATCCTGTCCGTCCTGTCCGGGCTCGTTGGCGGTGCACCGAGGCGAGCGGCCGATTCTGAGGTTCGTAGTCATCGCTTTCTCAAGTCCAGGCACACCATTCGCTTCGATTCGCGCGCGAGCAGGCGGCCATCGACGAGGGCCATGGGGCCCCAGGCGTCGCGGCCCTTCGGCAGCACCTCGGCGCGGGCCATTTCCTCGTAGCGCCGGGTCGACACGCGCGTCATCGTCAGGGTTCCTTCGTCGTCGAGGACAAGGATCCGGTCCCCCGCCGCCAGGAACGGTCCGAGCCCGAACCGGTGGGCAGGGCCGCTGCTCCAGACACTCTGTCCGCGCGGATGGTAACAGGCAAGCTGTCTCTTCAACTCGCCCGCGTCGTTCGGCATGACCGTGAAGAGGTGGTCGCGCAGGAAGATCGGGGTTTGTTGCTCGCAGCCAAGGACGGTCTTGTCGACCCGCCAGACGACCTCCGCCCTGAATCGGGCCCCGTCGGGCTTGAGTTGGAGCAGGATGCTCCCGCCACCGTAGCCGGCGGTCAGGAAGATGCGGCCCTCGGGCAGGATGACGGGGGAGGGGGCGGTGACCGAGTTCCTCCAGTCGGTCGATGTCCACAGCGCAGTACCCGCGTCG
>CAYXFW010000480.1:0-3091 GCA_964464305.1 uncultured Verrucomicrobiota bacterium | reverse complement strand
TGTGACAACACCCGCCTACATCTTTCTTTTCGCCATGCTCGGAAGTCTTGGCGCCATTGCTGCCGCGGGAATCATCCTTGCGTTGCCGGAACGACTCGCCCGGAGGTTGGTGCCGCATCTCGTCAGCTATGCGACCGGAACGCTTCTGGGGGCATCGCTGCTGGGCATGATTCCGCACGCATTGGAGGACCTTGCCGCCACGCGCGTCATGTCCATGGTTCTGGCGGGGTTGATCGGATTTTTCGTTCTCGAACGCCTGGTCCTGTGGCGGCATTGCCATGAACCGGACTGCCCCGTTCACGCCGCCAGTGGACCCCTGATCCTGATCGGCGACGCCTTCCACAACTTCGTTGACGGTCTGGTGATCGCGTCCGCTTTCATCGCCTCGATCCCCATGGGCGTGGCGACATCCCTGGCCGTCATTGCTCACGAAATCCCTCAGGAAGCCGGCGACTTCGGCATCCTGCTCCATGGCGGATACAGCCGCCGAAAAGCACTGGCGCTCAATTCACTTTCGGCCTCGACCACCCTGGTCGGGGCCTGGGTCGGCTATGTCGGCATCCAGATTGCGCGGCCGCTGGCGCCCTACGTTCTGTGCATGTCGGCTGCCAGTTTCCTCTATATCGCGCTGGCGGACTTGATTCCGGCACGCCGTGGACCGAGAGGATTGGCCGCATTGGCGGTCGAGTTGGTCCTCATCGGGGCGGGGATTGCGACGATCGATTTGCTGCGGATACATGCATGAAGGAACTCGTCGTCATCAGCGGCAAGGGCGGGACGGGCAAGACGAGCCTGCTGGCGTCGTTCGCGGCACTGGCCGGGAAGGCCGTGCTCGCCGACTGCGATGTCGACGCCTCCGACCTGCACCTGCTGCTCGCCCCGGAGCTTCGCCGGCGCGAGACCTTCCGCAACGGCCACGAGGCCGTCATCCGCGCTGCGGATTGCATCGGCTGCGGCGCATGCCTGGCCCGATGCCGATTCGACGCCGTTCTAAGGACCGAGGGGGCGGGCGGCGCCGCCGAGGTCGCATGCAACGACTGCTCGGATGGGTGCTCCCGGTCCTGCCCGACGAAGTTCGCCGAGATGGTCCTGGCCTACGAGGCCACCTGCGGGCGCGTCGCCGAGCCCGTCTTCACCATCGATCCGTCCGCCTGCGAGGGCTGCGGGGTGTGCGTGGATCAATGTCCGGTTCATGCCATCGACTTCCCCGAGCGGACCTGCGGCGAGTGGTTTGTGTCCGACACGCGGCACGGCCCGCTCGTCCACGCGCGCTTGAACCCCGGCGGCGAGAACTCCGGCCGGCTGGTCGGTGTGGTGCGGGAGGCTGCCCGGACGCTGGCCGCGGAGCGGGGCCTCGACCGGATGCTGACGGACGGCCCGCCCGGCATCGGGTGCGCGGTGATCTCTTCGCTCGCGGGCGCCTCGAAGGTCCTGATCGTGACCGAGCCGACGCTGTCGGGATCGCACGACATGCGGCGCGTCCTGGAGTTGACGCGTCACTTCGCCATCCCGGCCTCGGTCTGTGTCAACAAGTGGGATCTCAACGGGGAGATGGCCGCCCGGATCGAATCCGAGGCGCGCGAGGCGGGCGCGGAGGTCGCCGGCCGCATCCGCTACGACCGGTCGGTCACGCAGGCGCAGCTGCGGGGCCTGTCTGTGATCGAAGCCGGCCCCGGCCCCCTCGCCGACGACATCCGGGCGGTATGGAGGAACATCGCCCCATGAGCGCGACCGACGGAATCCGCATCACGGTCCTCGCCGACAACACCGCGCACGCGCGCGGCGTGCGCGGTGAGCATGGGCTCGCCTTCTGGATCGAGGCCGCCGGACGCCGTCTGCTCTTCGACACCGGCCAGGGCCTTGTGCTCGCGGACAACGCGCGCGCCCTGCGCGTCGACCTTCGGGCCGTCGACACGATCGTCCTGAGCCACGGCCACTACGACCACACCGGCGGTCTCGCCGCCGCGCTCGGCACGGCCCGCAGCCTCGTGACGGTGCACGCCCACCCCGATGTGCTGCTTCCGAAGTACAAGGTAACCGGCGCGGCGCACCGCGACATCGGCATGGCCGACGCCGACCGCCACGCGGCGCTCGGCGCCTGCTTCGCCCCTTCCCGCGGTCCGGCCGAGGTCGCGCCGGGAATCCGCACCACGGGCGAGATCCCCCGCCGACACCGCGAGGAAGCCGTCCCGGAGTCCTTCTTCCGGGACCCGGATGGGCGTGAGCCGGACCTCCTGTCCGACGACCAATCCCTGATCGTCGACACGCCTGCCGGCACGGTCGTCCTGCTCGGCTGCGCCCACGTCGGCCCGATCAACACGCTGGACCATGTCCACGACCTCACGGGAGGCAAGCCCATCCGCGCGGTCCTCGGCGGCATGCACCTCGTGTCGGCATCGGACGAACGCATCGCATGGACGGTCGACCGCCTCCGACGAATCGGCGCCGCCATCCTCGCTCCGATGCACTGCACCGGGCCGAAGGCGGCAGCGGCGCTGTGGACCGCCTTTCCCCATGCTTGCCGCTCGGCCGGCGCGGGAACCGTACTGGAATTCTGAACCGACCGACCCACAACCCCAACAGGAGAGAAGACCCGTATGAAGATCGCGATACCGGTGGCGGATGGAAAACTGTGCATGCATTTCGGACACTGCGAGACGTTCGCACTCGTAGACGTGGATGACGCGACCCGGCAGATGACCGGCACGAACTGGGTCGTTCCCCCACCCCACGAACCGGGCGTCCTGCCGCGCTGGCTGCACGAGCAGGGCGCCACCGCGATCATCGCCGGCGGCATGGGCGGGCGGGCGCAGGCGTTGTTCGCGCAAAACGGAATCTCGGTCCAGGTCGGCGCCCCGGCCCTGAGTCCGGAGGACCTGGTTGCCGCGTACCTTGCCGGAACGCTTTCCACCGGGCCGAACGCATGTGATCATTGAACCGACGGTGGAGGCATCCAGCGGATTCACGCCGCGGACCACGAAAGAAAGGAACCGACCATGACTGAGACAGGACCTGTACGACTGCCGTTGATCGGAGAGAAGGCGCCGTCGTTCAAAGCCAGGACGACGCAGGGGGAGATCGACTTCCCCAA
>CAYXFW010000479.1:1372-3097 GCA_964464305.1 uncultured Verrucomicrobiota bacterium | reverse complement strand
GGGCGCGGGTCCTTGTGATTCCGATCCGGGGTGCGATCGAGCCGGCCCTGCTCTACATCGTTCGTCGCGGCGCGGAGGAGGCGGAAGCGAGCCAGGCGCGCGCGGTGGTGTTTGTCATCGACACACCCGGCGGACGCCTCGACGCGGCGGACGCCATCATGCGGACCATCCTGTCAATGCGCGTCCCGAGCTATACCTTTGTCGAGAAGAATGCGTTCTCCGCCGGCGCGCTGATCGCGATGGCGACGAAGAGAATCTACATGTCGCCCGGCAGCGTGATCGGCGACGCCATGCCGATCATGGCCCTGCCCGGAGCGGGGGCGCAGGAGATGCCCGCGGATCTGAAGGAGAAGACCGTCTCGGCGACCGCCGCCCTCGCCCGCGCCGCCGCGGAACAATCCGGCCACAATCCGGACGTCGCCGAGGCGATGATTCGCGCGGAAACGGAGCTGAAGATTGGCGACGATGTGATCAAACCGGCCGGGCAATTGCTGACGCTGACCGACAAGGAAGCGCTACGGCCGGTGGGGCCGGACAAGAGGCCGCTCTTGTCCGCAGGCACGGTGTCGTCCCTCGCCGAGTTGCTCAAGGCCGAGGGGATCGTCGACCCGCAGATTGTCGAACTGCAGGTCACCGCCGTCGAGCGGATCGCCCGGTGGATCCAGATGCTGAGCTGGCTCTTCCTCATCGTCGGCGCGGGCGGCATCTACATCGAGGTCAAGACCCCGGGATTCGGATTGCCGGGCATTCTCGGGATGACGGCGCTCGCCATTTTCTTCTGGGGACATCATGTGGCCGGGCTTGCGGGCTACGAGGATCTGGCGCTCATCGTCGTGGGCCTCGTGCTGCTGGCGGTCGAGATCTTCATTCCCGGATTCGGGATTCCGGGGGTGCTGGGCACGGTGCTGCTGACCGGCGGGCTTCTCCTGACCATGGCCGAGCGTCCGCCGGACGGGGGCTGGTTCCCCACGGCCGCCGCCATGGGCGCCCCACTGCTCAACCTTGCGCTGGCGGCGGTCGGATCGGTGGCGCTGGGCTTCGTTCTCGCGCGCTGGCTTCCGAAGACCGAGGTCTATCGCGATCTTGTGCTCTCGACCTCCACGCCGCTCGGAAGCGGTCTCCGCGCAACCGGGGCCGTGGCGGATCTCTCGGGCGCCGCCGGCCGCGCTGCAACCGACCTGCGGCCCGCTGGCGCCGCGATGCTCAACGGACGCCGCGTCGATGTCGTTTCGGCCGGAGGGTTCATCGCGAGCGGAACTCCGGTCCGCGTCACCCGTGTCGAAGGCGCCAGGGTCGTCGTCGAGCCGGCCCCGGGCGGCGAAAAGGAGTCGGCATCATGACCGCATATCTCTGGCCCCTTTACATCGGCGCGATCGTCGCCGGCATCGTCATGCTCGGCGCGGAGATCTACCTCCCCGGCGGCATTCTCGGCGTCCTGGGCGTGATTGCGTTGATTGGCGCCATGGCGATCGGGTTCTTCATCGATCCGCGGTTCGGGTTCCTGAGCGCCGCGGCCATTGTGGTCCTTTCCGCGATCGGGCTGTACATCTGGGTCCGCGTCTTCCCCAAGACCGGGGCGGGGCGGCGCCTGACGTTGACGGCGGACAGCCGCGCATTCTCCGCGGTATCGGACGACGGCGCCGGCCTGGTGGGACGCATGGGCGTGGCCGACACGGCGCTCCGCCCTGCCGGCATTGCGACGGTCGACGGTCAACGGATCGACGT
>CAYXFW010000479.1:0-1362 GCA_964464305.1 uncultured Verrucomicrobiota bacterium | reverse complement strand
AGGGTCATCGGGCTCGGCGGCGGGGGCTTCGACATCGACGTCATCGCCACCGGGGTCTGGATCGAGGCCGGAGCGCGGATCCGGGTCGATGCGGTGCATGGCAGCCGGATCGAGGTCTCCGCGGCGCCGGCGGAGTCCGGATCATGACCGTGGCTGCGCGCCTCGCAATGGCCGTGCTCGCCCTCCTCCCCGCCGTCGTGGGCGCCATGGAGCGTCTCACCGCCCCCCTCGTCGATTCGCGGCCGGGCGAGATCCTTCAGCCGGAAATGCTCATTGTGGCCGAAACGGTCAATCTGGGCGGCACGGCCAGCAATGACCTTTTCATCGCGGCAGGCAGCGTCGTCATCGAGGGGCACTGCGCGGCCGATGTCTGGGCTTTCGGCCGCGATTCGATCCGCATCGGCGGGACGATCGACGACGATGCGCGGATGGCCGGTGCCGTTATCACCCTCGACGGCCGGATTGCCGGGAATTTCTCCGCCCTCGCCTCCACCGTGCGGATGGGTACGGGAGCGGTCGTGGGCGCTTCCGCGACGATCGCGGCGGACGATGCAATTCTCCTCGGCGACGTGGCCGGCGATCTCCATGTCACGGCGGCGCGCGTGACCCTCGGGGGCCGCATCGGCGGTACGGTCGTCGTGGAAGCGCTGGATCTGGTCCTGCAGCCGGGTCTGAACATCGACGGCAACCTGGTTTGCGCGCTACCGTCCCCCATCCGGCCCGACTCGCGCGTTCGCATCGGTGGAACACTGCAATTCCGGGAGCCGCCGGATGCGCGGCCGTGGCCGATGGTCCTCGCCATGGGTGCGGCCATCTACGCGGGCGGAGTCATGTCCGGTCTCCCGCTCGTGTTCGTGTTCCGCCGGTTTGCATCCCGCGCGGCCCTGCGCCTGCGGCGGTCCTGGCCGCGGGCCATGCTGGCCGGGCTGGCGGCTGCGCTGTTCATTCCCGCCGCCGTGGTGATCTCTCTCTCGTGGGCGCCGACGCTCCCCCTGGGGCTCGTCCTCGCGGCGGGCGGCGGGTTGGCCGCCGCGATCGCCCCGGGGATTTGCGCCATCGCCATCGGCGGCGCGATCCTGCGCCGGCCGCACACGGAATCCCCGTCGGCCGGCTTCACCGCCCTCGCGGTCGGCATGCTCCCCCTCATCCTCGCCGCCGCCGTGCCCGGCGCCGCCCTCACCGTCCTGCTCTCGGTTCTCTTCCTCGGAACGGGCGTGCTGGCCCTGCTCGTCCTGCCCGAGCGGCGTCCGCCGCCCATGCCCCCGCCGCCGCCAAATCCTCGGCTAAGTTTGTGAGATCAAGAACGGAAGTTGCTTCGAGGGTCTCCCGCACGGCGCCGACCCTGCTTCGCGAGGACGCTTC
>CAYXFW010000478.1:2117-3099 GCA_964464305.1 uncultured Verrucomicrobiota bacterium | reverse complement strand
CGGAGGACAGCTTCGAACTGCGCTCGTTTGGGCCCGACGGCATTTCGAACACCGTGGACGACGTCGTTTCCACGCGCGGGAACTGACGAACTCAACGCGCCGCGGGGCGCGGAAAATCGGGCCGCCCGGCCCGCACCAGGTCCGCCAGCTCGTCCAGTGAATTCAGAACGGCATCGGCGCCTGCCGCGTAGAGGACGTCTCTGGCATGGGCGCCGGTGACCACTCCAATGGCCAGGGCCCCGGCCGCGCGCCCGGCTTGGACGTCGTCCGGCGTGTCGCCCACCATCGCGGCGGCCTTGGGCTCGACGTGGATGAGGGCCAGGGCCTTCAGGACGGGATCGGGATCCGGCTTGGCCCGTTCGATATGCTCCAGGGCCACGATGGCATCGAAGAAGCCGCGGAGCCCGAATCCTTCCAGAATCTGCACGGCGCCGCGGCCGGACCGGTGTGTGGCAATGGCGATGCGCAGGCCCTCGCGCCGCAGAGTCTTGAGACACGCTTCGAGTCCCGGCAGCGGCCGGGTATGGCTGACGGCGACCGGCCCGAACGCCTCGCGGTAGGCCGCGATGTAGCCGTCGAGCCGCGGCCCGGCAGCATTCGGCTCCAGGGCCGGAAACATCTCGTACAACGGGCGCCCGATGCGGGGAAGAATCGCCTCCCGGGGGAGGGCGGGCTTCCCGTGGCGGGCCAGCGCAGCGTTGAACGAGTGGACGATCGCATCCGTGGCGTCGAAGAGCGTCCCGTCGAAATCGAAGACGACGCCATGAATCCGGCCGTCGTCGACGGCGGGGTGGGGGTGCGCCGTCATGGAGTCCGGTCGTCCGGCCGCGGTGCGGGACGGGGCGTGGCAGGCGTTGCATCCGCGGAGTCCGGCGCGGCGTCGCGGGCCGTGAAGACCGCGACCAGGGGGCGGTGGTCCGAGGCGACCGTCACCGAAGGATCGCGAACGGCCCGGGACCGGTCCCGGACGAACTCCCTAGCC
>CAYXFW010000478.1:0-2107 GCA_964464305.1 uncultured Verrucomicrobiota bacterium | reverse complement strand
CTTGCAGTCGTGAATGTTCTGCGGCCACGACGGCTTTGCATCCGTGGCGAGCAGGTAGTCGATGCGGCTGGAAATGTCGATGCCACGCCCCTGATGCGTCCACACATCGCCGACGGCGTCCGCCGGGCGCAGGTCGATGAGCCGGTCCGTGCCCTGGCCGACGATTTCCTGGAGCGGAGCGGAATCCGGAGAATCGTTCAGGTCGCCGGCCACAAGAAGATTCAGCGCCGGATCGGTCCGGAGCGCCTTTCGCACGTGGTTGGCGAGCAGTCGCGCCTCGTTGCGCCGCATTTCGGTCTGGCCCAGCGGATGGTAGATCTTCGACTTGAGATGGGCGACGATCAGGCGGAAACGGTAGCCGGGCGCCGCCTCGATCGTGACGTCCGCGAATCCGCGCAGAACCGGCAGGTTGGTTGCGCCGATCCGGTAGGTGTCGTCCAGCCGGGACTTTCGCTCGACGATCGGGAAGCGGCTGAACACGGCGAGTCCGAGGTCCGATTGCGGACGGATCGCGTGTTCGACGAACGGATAGTCCAGCCCCCGGGCCCGGAGGTTGCGGCGGAGTTCCTCCACCATCGCCGTCGGGCCGATCTCCTGCACGGCGAGCACGTCCGCGTCGATCCGGGCCAGCAGGGAGGCCATGGCGTCCCGCTCGGCGGCGGGCTTGGGATCGTTCCGCTGTCCATCCCCATCGCGATCGTCGAGCGAGTACCAGGCGAGGTTGTACGTCGCCACGCTGAACTCGCCGGCGCGGCGCGCGTGCGCCGGCTCGCGGAGCACGGGGCCCGGAACGGCCGCCGGCCCGCACCCGCCGGTCGCCGCAAGGGCGACGGCCGCGAGGGCGATCCGGAACCGGGCGGCGAACGGGGACACTTCAGTCCTTTGCGGTCTTGTAGGACGCCTCGATGCGCGCCGCCACGTCGCGGTAGCCGATGTCCACCGCGTAGATCAGCTTGAACAGCTCGACGGCCTTGTCCCGCCGGTCCATCTGGTCGTAGACGACGCCCAGTTCGTACAGGATGTCCTTCTTCATGTTGTCCAGGACGGTGAGTTCCGAGGCCGCCTTCTCGAGCTGCTCGGCGGCGATGTCGAACTGACCCTTCTTCTCGAAACAGCGGGCGAGGTAGTAGAGCGACCGGATCCGCCGCTGCGGGTTGCGCTGGGATTGCTGGAATTGCTGGATCGCCTCGGCGTGCCGGTCGCGCTCGAAGAGCAGGATGCCCAGGTCGTACTTGCACTGGAGATCGTTCGGGTAGCGCTTGACGCGGTCCTCGGCGTCGGAGAGGAGGAACGCCTGCTTCTCCTGCTCCGCGGTGGCGGCACCCGTCTCGTCGCCGGCCGCGCGCAGCGCCTCGATGCGGGCATCGTGCATCCGGACGCGCAGGCCGCTGATGGCGCGGTCGATCTGCGGATCGCCGCCGCCGCTGATGCGATCGGCTTCCGTCAGCGCCGCAAGCGCCTCCTCGAGACGGCCCGCCCGGGCGTAGAGGTCGCCCAGGGCGCGGCGGTAGTTGATGTTGTTCGGCTCGCGCTCGATCTTCCGAAGCTGATCGGCCAGCAGCGCCTCGGTATCGCCGGTGGTCTTGACCGCCTTGGCCTCCTGCTCGAGGCGCTGGGCTTCCTCGGCGTTCTTCATGACCTTGCGGTAGCCGCCGACCTCGCCCGCCGCCTCGTTCCAGCGCCCGGACTTCATCGTGTCCATCGCCTGGGAATCCTTCAGGGCCTTGATGGCCTTGGGATCGTTGGGCCGGAGGGCGCCGATCCGCTCGAAACATTCGCGGGCCTTGGCGGTGATGCCGTTGTCCTTGTAGAGACCGCCGATCCAGTAGAGCAGGTCGATGTCGTCCGGCGCGGTCTCGCGGATGATCTCGAGCGTGTGCATCGCCACTTCCGGCATGTCCGCGGCGAGGGCGGCCTTGGCGAGGAGGGTGTAGAACTGCTTGTTCAGCGGATCCTTCATCATCAGCCGCTCGGCCGCCTGGAGGGCCTTCAGGGGCTTGGACTTCAGGTTCGCCGAAACGGCCATGACGCCGCCGATGCCGGAGATCGAAGCGGTCAGTTGGTGCATCGATCCGCCGCCGGAATCGCGGCGCTTCTTGAGCTGCGC
>CAYXFW010000477.1:1419-3102 GCA_964464305.1 uncultured Verrucomicrobiota bacterium | reverse complement strand
AACGAGACGGAGTCTGAAGGATACGGGTCCCGGCATCCGGAGACCGCGGATGGTCGATGCGGATGAAATGCCGGCGCCATAGCAGGAAAGGAAGGCGGCCACGGATGAAACGGATCCCACGGATCGGTGAAACCACGCAGTCCTGGCGTTATCCGGCCGGCCCGGCTTTTGCCCGGCTCCGGCTCCTCGTCTTCTCTGCGACCTTTGCGCCGTTGTGTTGTCTCCTGCCGGCATCCGTGCCCGCCGCGGAGGGTGGCTTCGCGAACTTCATCACGCGCCAGGGCAACAAGCTGATGGACGGCGACAAGGAGTTCCGCTTCATCGGGGCGAACATGCCGGGGCTTGTGCTCCCGTACGACTGGACGCTGTACCTTCCCGAGCGGCTCCACCTGCCGACGCCGTGGGAGCAGGAGGACGGGTTCAAGACGCTCGCCCAGATGAACCAGCGGGTCGTCCGCACCTGGAACCTGCCGATCCGCGCCCCCACGGAGGAGCCCAAACCCTGGCACTACGTACTCGGTCCGGGCCAATTCAACGATGAGGCCTTCAAGACGGTCGACCACCTGTTTGCGCTCGCCAACCGCCATGGCGTGCGGGTGATCTTCGACCTCACGGCCGAATGGGGCGACTACCTCGGCGGCATCAAGACCTATGCCGCGCATCGCGGCCGGAAGCGCGCGGAGTTCTACACCGATCCGCAGGTCAAGGAGGACTACAAGGCGACCGTCCGCCACGTTCTGGCCCGGGCCAACACGGTCACCGGGGTCGCCTACCGGGATGAGAAGGCGGTTCTCGCCTGGCAGTTCGGCAACGAGATGAACAACGCGCCGGACGCATGGCTTTCGGAGATGGCCGCGTTCATCAAGGAGCTGGCCCCCCGCCACCTGGTCGCGGAAACGCGCCACACGGCGGACAAGCCGCACATCATCGATCCGAACATCGATCTTCTGACGCGCCACTATTACCCGGAATACAAGTACGGCGGGGCGGACTGGGTCGCCGCCTGCCGCAAGGAGATCGAGATCATCGGCGGGAAGCGTCCGTTCTTCATCGGCGAATTCGGCCCCTACATCGACGGGAAGACCTTCACCCGCGACAATGTGGTGGGGAAGTTGCGCGCCTTCCTGGACGGCGTGAACGGCATGGATGGAGTTGCCGGGGCGATGTTGTGGAGCATGTATTTCCACCATCAGGACGGCGGATTCTACTGGCATCAGATCATGACCTATCCGGCGGTGTGGTCGTATCACTGGCCGGGCTTCCCCAGCGCCCACATGCAGTCGGAGATTGGAATCATGCGCGAAATGCGCGAGGCCGGATTCCGCATCCAGGGGCTGCCGGTGCCGCCCGTGCCCGTGCCGGAGCCGCCGCAGTTGCTGCCGTTCCGCGACGTGCCGATGTTCTCGTGGCGGGGTTCGGCCGGTGCATCCGGCTACGACATCGAGCGCGCGCCGGCCGCGGCCGGGCCGTGGACGCGGATCGCGGAGAACGTGTCCGACGCCGACATCGCCTACCGTCCGCTCTACAGCGACACCACGGCGAAGGCGGGCCAGAGCTGGTGCTACCGTGTCGCCGCGCGGAATGCGTCGGGCGTCTCCAGGCCCTCCAACGTGGTCGGGCCGGTGAAGGTGAAGGAGGTCTGCCTCGCGGACGAGCTGCAGGACTTCTCGCGCGCGTCGGGGA
>CAYXFW010000477.1:0-1409 GCA_964464305.1 uncultured Verrucomicrobiota bacterium | reverse complement strand
ACGGACAACGACTACAACGCGGTCTTTGCGGAGTTCCTGTTCCGGGCGAAGGGCAGTACCAACGATTGGATCGCCTACGCCGTGCCCGGCGGCATGCGGAAGGTGCGTGTGGTGGCCTTCTTCGGCGGCGATGTGGCGGGCCCGGCGCTCAAGGTTTCGGCGGATGGGACGTCGTTCGTCTCTCTCGCACCGACGCGGATCGACCGCAAGCTCGGCGCGCCCCCCGGCGGCGCCGCGCGCGGCATGCGGCGGACCCTGGCGACGTTCGAGGCGGACGTCCCGCCCGGCCAGCGCCACCTGCGGATCGAATGGAAGGTCCCCATGGAACTGGATCGCGTCGAGATCTATCACCCGGGCGGCGCCAACTGAAGGACGATGAAGTAACTGGTCGGTTCGCGTCGCTGCGTCAGCAAGGGTCGTCCGCGAAATGAGCAAGTTCACGGGTGCGGGGCTCAAGATTGCCACGGCCCTTGGCGTCTGCACGGCGGTATCATGGGTCTACGGCCTCATGGCGGACTATGCTCTCTCGGATGGGGTCAAAGGAGTGTCGGCCAAGGCCGGTGCGTGGATGATCCTGGCGTTTCTCGTTCTGGGCACTTCAGTGGCACTGCTCTTGCGGCGCCGATGTCCAGTTGCAGCGGGATCCTTTTGGGGTTGGGCTACTCGACGTGGATGGAAGGGCAGCATCAATTCGATCAGATCCCGCCTTACGAAGACCAGGTAGGGCGCGATCCGGCTTGGTCCAAACGCTACGCCGCGCCAAGCAGGGAATGGGGACAGAGAAGCAGTGTCGACCCTTGGACGGGAGCGGAGGGGAAGGCGGGACAGGATCACAGGATCTGCGGGATGGGGAGGGAGGACGTGTCGGTTCTTGACCCGTGGGGGCGGACCTCCAGGTCCGCCCCGGCTTCGGCGACGCGCGAGGGCCTGTGGAAGGCCTGTGGAGGGACAGAGAACCGTGTTGCAACGCGGAGCATTTGCGAGTGACGCGAGCGCAGACTAATGCGATCCAAGATTCACCGGGTTTCCGCATTTGCGCCGCAAGAGTCCACCCGTCGTCCAAGGTTCGGACAACGGCCTTCCTTGTCGTTTCAACCCTTGGACGGATCTGCCTTACGGAAGGAGCGGCAGGCTCAGAGCGCCTGCTGTGCGGAGGGAGCAGGTTTTGCCGTGACAGCGGGGCTGCGGCCGGGTAAACCGGATCGTGGTCGGGGACGGATGCGGCGGGTGGGGGCCGTCCATGGGATGTCCGGGGATGATTTCGGTGATGAGCTATGAATGACGGCGGGAACTGGTTTCTGCGAAAAGAGCCCGGCATGGTCTTCGGCCCGGTGCCGCTGGACGGGTTGCGGGTGTGGGCCTGTGACGGTCGGGTCGGCCCGGGCGACGAGGTATCGGCCGGCGACGAC
>CAYXFW010000476.1:0-3102 GCA_964464305.1 uncultured Verrucomicrobiota bacterium | reverse complement strand
CGCACACGCTGGGCCTGCTCGGCCTCGCCGCGCTGGGCGGACTGCTGCGACGCCGCATCCGGCGGTAGGCAAGGGGCGAGGGTCGAGGTCCGAGGGGCGGGCGGAAGTCGGTCTGAGAGGTCAGGGGGCGGAGGTCAGCCCCGTTTCCGCATCCTGGAGGGCCGAGCTATGCGAGGCCGCGAGCTTGCGTTCTGAACGTTTGGTCATCGGCCTCGCAGTAGCTCGGCCTTTCATCGTTCATGCGTCCGCCCCGCGAACGCGCAGGGGACATGGCAAGCGCATGGGGATCGTAGCTTCCGCTCCCCCGCTCCTTCCGATCCTGCCCATCCTGTGATCCCGTCTGTTCTCCTCTCCGCTCCGTCTTCTCTCCGCGTCCTCCGCGTCTCCGTGTGAATCCTCTCCGGCCCGGCTGCCGGCGGGTTCAGGCGATGCCGAGGGCCTGCTCGGTTTCGCGCTTCATGCGCTTGAGCCGGCCGGACATGGAGATCTTCTTCACGGCGGACATCCGGTCGCAGATGAGCACGCCATTGAGGTGGTCCATCTCGTGCTGCACGCAACGGGCGACGAGCCCGTACAGATGCTGTTCGCGCCGGACGCCGTCGCGGTCGGTCCAGCGGACCTGCACCTCCGCCGGCCGCGTCACGGGCACGCGAATCTCGGGGAAGCTGAGGCAGCCTTCCTCGTAGACCTCGGTGTCGTTCGAGAATTCGACGATCTCCGGGTTGAACAGGACCATCGGCATCGCCACGTCGGGGTTCAGCCGCGTCCCGCCGTCGAGGGTGTCCCCCGAGGCCGGAACATCGACGACACACAGCGCGACGCGTTCCCCAACCTGCTGGGCCGCGAGCCCGATGCCCTCCTCGGCGTGCATCGTCTCGACCATGTTGTCCGCCAGGCTCCGCAGCGGCTCGTTCACCGCCGCCACGGGCACCGCTCTTTCCCGCAGGATGGGATCGCCGTAAAATCTCAACGTAAGCTTCACGTACCTACTATAAGGGCCTTGCCGTCTCCGATCAAAACCTCTGTTTGGCCGCCATGGCGGGGCGAAGTGGATTCCGGTACCCTCCTGGCCGTGGGCTATGGACGGGTGGGAGGATCAGGCATGAGCGCGATCACGAAGGCAGGTTTGCTCGCGGCGGTGCTGGCGGCGGTCGTTACGGCGTCGCCGGGCGTGCCGCCGGTTTCCGACGCGAGGGTCCGGGAGCTGCAGAATCTGCGCTGGGGCATGTTCATCTGCTGGAGCTTCAGCACGTTCTCCGGGAAGGAATGGACGCCCGGCGTGACCAACACCTCCTTCTTCCGGGCCACGGAGGTGGACACGGATCAGTGGGTGCGCACGGCCCGGGAGGCAGGGATGGGCTACATCCTCTTCCTGACGAAGCACCATGACGGGTTCTGCCTGTGGGACACGAAGACCACCGACCGGAAGGTCACCCGGGCACCGCTCGGCCGGGATGTGCTGGCCGCATTGCGCAAGTCCTGCGATGCGCAGGGGATCAAGCTGGCGCTCTACTTCTCCGAAGGCGACTGGACCTGGCCCGGGGCGGTCGACGGCAAGGGGTGGCGGTCGGGGATCGGGCGGAACCCTGAGATGAAGAAGGCGCAGTTGAAAGAGCTGCTCACGCAGTACGGCCCCATCGAGTACATCTGGTTCGACCACGCGGTCGGCGACGGCGGTCTCAACCACGCGGAGACCGTCGCGTTCTGCAAATCGCTTCAGCCGGACTGCTTCGTCGGTTTCAACCACGGCGATCAGGAGGGCGCGGACATCCGCCTCGGGGAAATGGGCAAGCCCGGGCCGCTGACGGACTCCGCAGCCGCCGGCCCGCATATGAAGGACGCGCCGTCGCGGACCTACCGGCTTGCCGAATTCACCTATCCGATCCTCCCGGACCACAAGGGCGGGGCGATGTGGTTCTACTCGCTGCCCGAACACGATGGGCTTGTCCATCCGCCCGAGAAGCTCTACCGCGACGTTCTGGGCGCGGCGGAGTTCGGCAACGTCTTCGCGCTCGACGTGGGCCCCGACTACCGCGGTCGCCTCCGCGACATCGACGTGGAAACGCTGCGCAAGGTCGGCGCGATGATCCGCGCCCGCGCCCCGGCTCCGCCGGCCCCATGATCAAGACGCACGGTGGTTCTGCGGGGGCCGGGCCTGCGCTGTGTTCGGTCCGGTGTCGCCGCGAGCGCGGGTTCGCCGCGTCCGCGCTTGCCGCGACCGGCGCGGCATCGTAGGTTGGCCTTCGCGATCTATGATTCCATCCGCATGACACACGACGCGACGAACGATCCGCGATCCGCCGCCCCCGGGGACGGCGAGCCTTCCCGTCGCGAAGTCTGGCGCATGTTCGACCGCATCGCCGCGCGCTACGACCTCGCCAACCGCGTGCTGTCGGCCGGGTGCGACCTCGCGTGGCGCCGCCGGATGGCGCGCCTGCTGCCGGGCGGGGAGTCGTTGCGCCTGCTGGACATCGCCACCGGCACGGCGGATCAGATTCTCCTGCTGCTGGACCTCGTTCCGCGCATCCACCAGGCGACGGGGATCGATCTGTCGGAGAAGATGCTGGAGGTGGGGCGGGCGAAAGTGCTCCGCCATGGGCTGGAGGCGCGCGCGGTCCTGAAGGCCGGCGATGCGCTGGCGATACCGGAGCCCGACGCCTCGTTCGACGTGTGTACGATCGCCTTCGGCATCCGCAACGTCGAGAACGTGCCTGTCGCCCTGCGCGAGATGCACCGCGTTCTCCGTCCCGGTGGCCGCGCCCTGGTGCTGGAGTTCTCGCGGCCGGCCGCGTGGTTTCGTCCACTGTACTCGTTCTATCTGCTCCGCATTCTGCCCGTGCTCGGCGGCTGGCTCGCCGGGGAGGCGCAGGCCTATCGCTACCTGGGCACGACCGTCAAGACCTTCGCCAGCGGGGAGGATTTCTGCGCCCTGATGCGGGCGGCCGGCCTGGTCGACGTGCGCGCCGTGCCGCTGATGCTCGGCATCGCCACGATGTACCGGGGGGATGCTCCGTGACGGCGGGTGCCACATCCGCAGCCCGCGAGGCGTGTCGTCGCATGGCCCTCCGCCTCGCGACGGCTGGCCGGCCGCAGAGCGCGGGC
>CAYXFW010000475.1:0-3112 GCA_964464305.1 uncultured Verrucomicrobiota bacterium | reverse complement strand
TACGGCCCGTCACCACCGTCCCGCGGCCTTCGATCGAGAACACATCCTCGATCGGCATCAGGAAGGGCTGGTCGATCGCCCGCTCGGGCTCCTTGACGAACGTGTCCAAGGCGTCCATGAGCTCCTGGATGCACTTCGCGTCGGGATGATCCGGCGTCGGCGCCTGGATGGCCTTCAGCGCGGAGCCACGGATCACCGGCGTGTCGTCGCCCGGGAATTCGTACTTGGACAGCAGCTCGCGGATCTCCATCTCGACGAGGTCCAGCAGCTCCGGATCGTCCACCGTGTCGACCTTGTTCAGGAAGACCACGATCGACGGCACGCCCACCTGGCGGGCGAGCAGGATGTGCTCGCGCGTCTGCGGCATCGGTCCGTCGGCCGCGCTCACCACCAGGATCGCGCCGTCCATCTGCGCGGCACCCGTGATCATGTTCTTCACGTAGTCCGCATGGCCCGGGCAATCCACGTGCGCATAATGACGCGCCGCGCTCTGGTATTCCACGTGCGACGTGGCGATCGTCAGGATCTTGGTCGGATCGCGCCGGCCCTGCGACTCCGAAGCCTTCGCAACCTGATCGTAGGAGATGTAGGCGCTGAGACCCTTGTCCGCCTGCACCTTCGTGATCGCCGCCGTCAGCGTGGTCTTGCCGTGGTCGACGTGACCGATCGTACCGACGTTGACATGCGGCTTCGTCCGTTCAAATTTTTCCTTGGCCATGGTCGCTGCTCCTGTTCCTCTGCTGGTTTTCCCTACTGCCGTTTCCCGATCCCATCCGTCCCGTCGGACCGACCCCTTCGGGGTGGAGCCCACGAGCGGGATCGAACCGCTGACCTCGTCCTTACCAAGGACGTGCTCTACCAACTGAGCTACGTGGGCCGGCGTCCAATCTCCGCCCGGTCGCCCGGCCCCGTCCGGCCCGCGGCCGCGTCACCCGCGCGCCCGGACCCGATGCCGCGCAACAACAACAAAAGACCTCCCGCCGCCCATCCCCCGCTGGAGATCAGCCCGGAGAGAAGATCCACAATCCCGCTGTTTTCCGCGCAATTCCGCCGGTCCACCCGGACCGCACCTTCGCAAAACGGTCCATCAGACTAGCGTTTTGGCGGCACGAGTCAACAGCTTTATGATTTTTTTTTCGCCCCCCCCGCCGGCCGTGCCCGGCAGCCCGGCGATCCCGGCCGCTTTCGCCGCTTTCGCGCGGGTTGACGGCCCGGTCCGGGCCGCGCACCATGGGGGGACGTGACGGTACAACCCGACAGGTCGGCGGATCCATCGGCCCCGCGAACGCTTTGGACGGATCCGGCCCGGCCGGGCTGCGTCTTCGTCCTCGACCAACGCGCACTCCCACACCGGCGGGAAACCGTGGTTCTCACTTCGGCGGATGACGCCGCGGAAGCCATTCGCGACATGACCGTCCGCGGCGCCCCCCTCATCGGCGCCACCGCCGCGTGGGGCTTGGCGCTGGGCGCCCGGCGCGCCCCGGTGGGCACCGTGGCCGCCGCCGTCGCGGCCGCGGCCGAACGCCTCCGCGCGACACGGCCGACGGCGCAGGATCTGCACGGAGCCATCGCCCGCCAGCTCGCGCGCCTTCACGATGCCGGCGACGAGAGCGCGGGGATCGCCGCGCTCGAGGCCGGCGCGCGCGACCTCTGCACCGAATCCGCCGACGCCTGCCGCAGGATCGGGGAACACGGGCTGCCCCTGATCGAGGCCGCGCACCGCCGGGCGCCCGGACGACCCGTCAACCTCCTCACGCACTGCAACGCGGGATGGCTCGCCTGCCTGGAGTTCGGCACCGCAACCGCCCCCATCTACCTGGCCCACGCGCGCGGAATCCCGGTTCACGTGTGGGTGGATGAAACCCGCCCGCGCAACCAGGGCGCATCCCTGACCGCATGGGAACTGGCGCGCGGCGGTGTGCCGCACACGCTCGTGGCCGACAACGCCGGCGGGCACCTGATGCAGCGCGGACTTGTGGATCTCGTGCTGGTCGGCGCCGACCGGATCACGCGGCGCGGCGATGCGGCGAACAAGATCGGAACCTATCTCAAGGCCCTTGCGGCGCGCGACAACGACGTTCCGTTCTACGTGGCGGCGCCCTCCACCAGCTTCGATCCGTCGATGGACGACGGCGTGAGGGACATCCCGATCGAAGCGCGCGACGCGGACGAGGTCCGCTTCGTCACCGGCGAATGCGAAGGCCGCATCGTGCGCGCACGCATCTGTCCGGCCGAAACCCCCGCGGCCAATCCCGCCTTCGACGTCACCCCCGCACGGCTCATCCGCGGCATCCTGACCGAGCGCGGCCTGACGGACGCGAATGCCGCCGCCCTGGCAGCGATGTTTCCGGAATGGAAAGCGGCTCCGCGATGAAGGACTCTGCGACCGCGGCCGCCGCACGCCACACGGAACCGTCCGAGGGATACGTGCGATTCCACACACGGTGGATCCCGGGGTGCGCGCCCCGGCATCCGTCGCTGGCCGGACTCGACGCCCTGCGCACAGAACTCTGGGATCGCGGATGGGTCGGCGCAACACCCGAAGGCATCGGTTTCGGAAACCTGAGCGTCCGCGATCGGCCGGGTGCGGGCACGTTCGTCATCACCGGCACGGCCACGGGAGCGCAACGGATCCTCGGCCCGGACGGGTACGTGCGCATCACCGACGTCGACGCCGCGGGCAACACCGTCGGGTGTACCGGCCCGGTCCGGGCCTCCGCCGAGACGATGAGCCATGCTGCGCTGTACCAGGCGGACCCGCGGATCGACTCCGTCGTGCATGTTCATGCGCCGGAATTCTGGGCGCGCGCCCTGGCCCTCGGATGGCCGGCCACGCCGGCCGCGGCCGAGTACGGGACCCCGGATCTTGCCGGCGCGATCGGCCGGCTCGCGCGGCGCATCGGCGCGGACGCCGGCCTGATCATCCTCGCCGGGCACACGGACGGGCTGCTCGCCTACGGACCCGGCGTTGCGGAAGCCCGGGCCGCACTGCTCGACGCCCACCGCCGGACACTCTGAGCCCCGGGCTTCGGCGCGCGGCCGTCGAGGGAAAAGAAAACGCCGCGGAGCTCGAAGCCCCGCGGCGCTTTCAAAGTAATCCCGGCAACGTGCT
>CAYXFW010000474.1:2849-3128 GCA_964464305.1 uncultured Verrucomicrobiota bacterium | reverse complement strand
GCGGCGGTTCCCGATCGGATCGGAAATCGTCGGCCAGGTCACCAAGGGCTCCATCGGCACCAAGGGCCCCCGGGTGTCCGCCAACCTCAGCATCCCCGGCCGCTACCTCGTGATGATGCCGGGCACGTCCCTCAAGGGCGTGTCGCGCCGGATCGAGGATCGCGATGAGCGCGAGCGCCTCAAGAAGGTTCTCGCCCGCCTGCCGGTGCCGAAGAACCTCGGCATCATCGTCCGCACCGCAGGTCTCAAGACCCGCCGCACGGCCTTTGCGCGCGACCT
>CAYXFW010000474.1:0-2839 GCA_964464305.1 uncultured Verrucomicrobiota bacterium | reverse complement strand
GGTCGCAGATCGAGACCGGCATCCGCGAAACGCCCGCCCCCTGCCGGCTCTACCAGGAACCGGACCTCATCGAGCGCATGATCCGCGACGCCCTCACCGAGGATGTCGACCGCATCATTGTCGACTCCCGCGACGAGTACGAGCGCATCAAGGCCCTCGTCGCGCGCATCTCGCGTCGCGCCCGCGGCGCCCTGAAGCTCTACGAGGGCGACGCGCCGATCTTCGAGTACTACGACATCGAGCGCCAGATCGAGAATTCGTTCCGCCGGAAGGTCTGGCTGAAGTCCGGGGGCTACCTCGTGTTCGACGAGACCGAGGCGATGGTCGCCATCGACATCAACACCGGCCGCTTCAAGGGCGGCAAGACGCAGGACGAGTCCATCCTGATGGTCAATCTCGAGGCCGCCGATGAAATCGCCCGGCAGTTGCGCATGCGCAACATCGGCGGGCTGGTCGTGATCGACTTCATCGACATGAAGTCCCGCAAGGACCAGGCCCAAGTCTACCGGAAGATGAAGGAGTGCCTGCGCAAGGACAAGGCGCGCACCAACGTGCTGCAGATTTCGCCGCTCGGCCTGCTGGAAATGACCCGGCAGCGGACGGACGAGAGCATCCGCGACACCGCGCTGGTCAACTGCCCGTACTGCGGCGGCCGCGGCAAGGTGAAGTCCGCCCTCTCGATGAGCGTCGACCTGCAGCGGCAGATCGCCGGCGTCATGCGGCGCCACCACAAGCCCGGGGAGTCGCTGGACCTGCGCATCCTGGTCAATCCGGTCATCCTGGAACGCCTCCGCCGCGAGGACGAGGCCACGCTCGTCGCCATGGAGTCGAAGTACATGGGCCGCCTCGGTTTCGTTCCGGACGCGACCCGCCACATCGAGGATTTCGCCATCCAGAACGCCGCCACCGGAGCCGAGTTGTACGCCACACGCGAGTCTTGAGGCTGGAAACCCCGACCGCATCGCGCTACCCTCAAACATGATGCCAAACGAAATGACGATTGCCGACCCATCCTGGCGGAACCTCTACCGCGCCATGCGCATGGCGCGGAAGATCGAGGAACTGGCGACAGACCTTGCCCGGCGTGGAGACGCCTCGTTTCATCTCGGCGGGGACGGCCACGAGGGCATGGCGGCCCTCGCCCTGCTGCTGGGACCGCAGGACTGGCTCCATCCGCACTACCGCGACGTGGCGCTGATTCTCGCGCGCGGTCTGCCCGCCTCGGCCTACATCCACGCGCTGCTCGGCACCGCGGCCGGTCCCACCGGGGGCCGCGACATGCCGCCGTTCCAGTGCGACCGCCGCCTGCATCTTCTCGGCATGGCGACCCTGGTCGGCAACAGTGCGCTCCAGGCGGCCGGCGTCGCCGCCCACGTCCGCGATCTCCCGGACCGCCCCGTGGTGTACTGCGGGATGGGCGATGGCGGATCGCAGCAGGGCGAGGTGTACGAGGCCGTCGCCGAGGCCGTCCGCTCGCGCCTGCCTGTCCTGTTCGCGATCGAGGACAACCGGTTTGCCCTCTCCACCCCCACGGCGGGCCGGACGTTCTACGACCTGCCCGGCGGTCCGGCCGGCACCCTTCTCGGCGTGCCGATCCTCCACGTCGACGGACGGGACCCGCGCCTCGTCGCCGCCGCCCTCGGTCCGCTGGTCGCCGCGATGCGCGAAGACCGCGCCCCCCGGATCGCCGTGGTCCACTGCGAACGGCTCCTCAGCCACTCCAACTCGGACGATCAGACCGTCTACCGTCCTCCTGCCGAGCTCTCCCGGATCCGCGCCGAGGCCGACCCGATGGCCGTCCTCCGCCGCCACTTGGAGGCCGCCGGCGCCGGGCCGGACTTCTTCCGCGCCACGGACGAGAGCGTCGATGCCGAGTTGACGGCCGCCCTTTCGGACGCCCGTACGGCGCCGAGGCCGGTCGCGGCGCCCGCACGGCGGCCGCTTCCCGAGGGCGCCGACCTGCGTTCCCGCGAGTGCCGCGGGGCGGACACCGGGCGCACGCTCTCGATGCTCGAAGCGATGCGGGAAACCCTCCGGCATTTCCTGCAGACCGACCCTTCGGTGACGCTCTCCGGACAGGACATCGCAGACCCGAAGGGTGATGTCTTCGGCGTCACCCGCGGTCTTTCCACCGCCTTCCCCGGTCGCGTGACGAACGCGCCGCTCACCGAAAGCACGATCGTCGGCACCGCCATCGGCCGCGCGCTGGTCGGCGGCCGGCCCGTCGCCTTCCTGCAATTCGCGGACTTCTTCCCGCCCGCCTACAACCAGATTGCCGCCGAACTCGCCACGATCCACTGGCGCACGAACGGGCAGTTCGAAACCCCCGTCATCGTCATGGCCGTCACCGGCGGCTACCGCCCCGGCCTCGGGCCCTACCATGCCCAGAGCCCCGAGGCCGCCATGGCCATCGTCCCCGGACTCGACGTCGTCGCTCCGTCCACGGCCGCCGACGCCGCCGGCCTGCTCATGGCCGCCTTCGAGTCGCGCCGGCCCACCATCTTCCTGTACCCGAAGGCGCTGTTGAACGAACGGCGGCTCGCCACCTCGCCGGATGTCGGCGCCCAGTTCGCGCCGATCGGCCGCGCACGACTCGTCCGCACCGGCCGCGATCTGACCCTGGTCGGCTGGGCCAACACCGTCGGAATCTGCGAGCGGTCCGCGGACGAACTCGCCCGCGCAGGCGTCGAGGCCGAAGTCATCGATCTGCGCTCGATCTCGCCGTGGGATCGCGACCTGATTGTCGCCTCCGCGGCCCGGACTGGCCGTCTCATCGTCGTTCACGAGGCCGCCCCCTTCTGCGGCGTGGGAGCCGAAATCCTGGCCGCCGTCGCCGAAT
>CAYXFW010000473.1:0-3134 GCA_964464305.1 uncultured Verrucomicrobiota bacterium | reverse complement strand
AATCCTCGCATTTCTCTTGTCGGTTCTGATCTGGATGGTTCTACAAATCGCCGTGCTCCGCAGTATGGTGGTGCCATTTATGGGCTACCCAATGGACTACAACAGTGTCCAGTTTTGATTCCCGTCTGAGTTACAATACGAATTAGCACGAGGATGGGGACATAGAAATAGTGGCGGTGGAGTTGCCTTGGCGAAGCGTAGCGAAGACGGGTGAGCCCGGCCACCTTGTACTCTGGAGCGCTTGCCGGCCGGCCTCGGCGCGGCCGGCTACAACGGACGACGGGTCCTGGACTCTCGATCGCCCGGGCGCTGGCCGCTGGAAACAGCGAGGAGCCATGTCATGAGGTCGCGCGGAGAACTCCGAACAATTCCGATAGAGTAGCTCGTGCGGCAGGCGGTTCCCGCGGGAGCGGCTGGCGGAGTGAACGGGTGCCAGAGAATGCCCGGTTTCGTCTGCAGGGCGGGGACTTGATCTCCCGGCGGGTATCCGGTAGTCTTACTGGTAAGAACGAGGTGACCCTGATGATTGCACCGAGCACCACACGAATGTCGACCAAAGGCCAGGTCGTGATCCCCGAAGAGGTCCGGCGGGTGATGCAGTTGCGGCCCGGGGACTCTTTCGTGGTCGTCGGACGGGACGACACCATCGTGCTGAAGACGATCCGGATGCCGTCTCTCGACGGCGTGGACGCGCTCCTCCGGGAGATCCGGGCGAAGGCGAGGGCGGTCGGGCTGCGTCCCGCTCACGTCCGTGCGGCGGTTCGCAAGGCACGGGCTCGGGCGTGAATCTCGTGGTAGATACGAATGTTCTCATGTCCGCCATCTTCTTCGGCGGGCTGCCGGGGCGCGTGTTGGAGGGGGTTCTCAGGAGAAGGTGGCGCCTGGTTGCCACGCCGGACATCCTGAACGAGTATCGGCGCATTGCGGCCGATCTGGGCGAGCAGTTCCCAAGTATCGACGCGCTGCCTGTGGTTGAGGTTCTGGCCGCGAGTGCGCTCGTGGTCCCCGGTCGGCGGTCTCCCTCTCCGATCTGCAGCGATCCGGCTGACGATATGTTTCTGCTTTGTGCCTCCGATGCCGGCGCTGTGGCCGTCATCACAGGCGACCGCGCTCTGTTGCAAGTCGGCGTTTTCGAGGGGATCCCGGTACTCACGGCGCGCCAATGGTTGGACCGCGACGGTTCATAGGCCGGCTGCCCGGGAACCGGAGGCGCGAGCTGCCTTCCCTGCAACGTTCTGGCATTGCGGTCCACCTGAAGCGGCATTCCGAACCGTGCATGATGTTCTCGGGCGGGGTACGGGGCTGCCGGAGGGAATGCCAATGGAAAGTTCTCTCAGCACCGTTGCAGCCGGCCTGTCCGTCGCGCACCTTGCCGCTGCCGCGGTCAAGCCGGGCGCCCTGTTCCGCGATACCGTCAAGGCCTGGCGCACGTCGCCGATGAACTGATGGGGACGGGCGAGGGACGAGGGGCGAGGGGGGGCGAAAGGAAGGACAACACAAAGACGCAAAGACCGCGAAGAGGAAGACCAGGAGCCATGATGAGACCGGCCGGGGCTCTTCCCTTCGCCCTGATGCGGACCCCGGCGCCTTCTTCCGTTCGCCTTTGCGCTCTTTGCGTCTTCGTGTCGTCCTTCCGCCAGACCAAGAGGCGGCGTGACTCGCGCGGGGGGTGTGTCTACTCTGCGGGCATGAAACTGAACCTGTACATCCTGGGCAACACGGTGATCGCGGCGCTGGGGGGGCTGTTGTTCGGGTTCGACACGGCGGTCATCTCGGGCACGACCGAGGCGCTGACGAAGGTCTTCGCGCTGACGAGCGGGCAGCTCGGGTTCACGGTGGCGAGCGCGCTGATCGGCACCATCCTCGGTGCGCTGATCGCGGGCCGGCCGGCGGACCGTTTCGGCCGGCGGCCGGTGTTGTTCGCGATCGCCGTGCTCTACTTCGTGTCGGCGGTCGGCAGCGCGTTCCCGTGGGACTGGGCTTCGTTCCTCTTCTTCCGATTCATCGGCGGTATCGGGGTGGGGGCGGCCTCGGTCGTCTCGCCGATGTACATCGCCGAGATCTCGCCCGCGGCGGCACGGGGCCGGCTCGTCGCGGTGACGCAGTTCAACATCGTGCTCGGCATCCTGCTGGCCTACCTGTCGAACTACATCATCGCCGGATTCGCCCTGGGCGATGCGGAATGGCGCGTGATGTTCGGCGTCGAGGCCGTGCCGGCCGCGGTGTTCTTCTTCCTGCTCTTCCTGACGCCGGAGAGCCCGCGGTGGCTCGTCGCGCAGCGGCGGACCGACGAGGCCCGCGCGATCATGGAGCGGCTTGCCGCCGGGGCGGGCACGGTCGGGGCGGAACTGGCGGAGATCCAGGCGTCGATCGACGTCGAGCACCACTCGCTGCGGGAGCCGTTCTTCCAGGCGAAGTACAGGAAGCCGATCCTGCTCGCGGTCGCGATCGCCGCGTTCAACCAGCTCTCGGGCATCAACGCGCTGATCTACTACACCGCGCACATCTTCAAGATGGGCGGCGCGGGGCAGCAGTCGGCCATGCTGCAGTCGGTGATCATCGGCCTCGTGAACCTCGGCTTCACGATGGCGGCGCTGACGGTCATCGACCGTTTCGGCCGCCGCAAGCTGATGCTCGCCGGATCCATCGGCTACATCCTGAGCCTCGGCGCGGTCGCGTATTCGTTCTATACCGGCACGGGCGGCGTGCTGCTGCTCGCGAGCTTCGTCGTCTTCATCGCCGCCCACGCGTTCGGCCAGGGCGCGGTGATCTGGGTGTTCATCAGCGAAATCTTCCCGAACCGCGTCCGGGCGCGCGGACAGGCGCTGGGCAGCTTCACGCACTGGATCATGGCCGCCGTGATCTCGTCGACCTTCCCGATGATCGCCGCGACATCCGGCGGCCACACGTTCGCCTTCTACGCGATCTGCTGCGTCGGGCAGCTCATCTGGGTGCTGAAGGCGATGCCCGAGACGAAGGGCGTCTCGCTCGAGCAGATCCAGAAGCGGCTCGGCATCGAGTGAACCGCCGGTAGGTCGCGCGATCCGCGTAGCGTGCCAAACCCGGAGATGCGCCCACGCGTCTCCGGATCCGAACTTCAAGCTTGCATCGCACGAAGAAACGACCTACCAAAC
>CAYXFW010000472.1:0-3139 GCA_964464305.1 uncultured Verrucomicrobiota bacterium | reverse complement strand
GGCAGACGAGCAAGACATCCGTGCGATCCGTGAAATCCGTGGTTTCCCGGGTCATTTTGCGCAGTTCCCCTGCCGGGAGGCTTTGCGTTTGACTCACCCGCCCCGGCCGGGCAGTGTTTCCATCGGCAGCGCGCATTCGGGCAGGGCGCCGAAAATCGCGGAGGAAGGGATGCAAATCCGACAACCGAAGGGATGCGACGCCGCAGAGGCAACATGCGGGGGGCGCAACCCCAAGAATTGTAGATGCGACCCCTCCGATGCCCCCTCCTCTGCCACTGCCACTCCTCTGCCACGCAGAGGTGTGCGAGGAATCGGCCCGGGGTAATGACGGGTCGGCGAGGAATCGTTGGACACATGATATGAGCACGCACGTTGAGGAGTACGCGCACGTTGAAGTCCTGAATGAAGACGTGCTTAAGTGCATGTCTCTGCTCAAGGATCGCGACAGTCCGTTCCATCGCCGCATGTTGGTGCGAGCCGTACTTGCGCAGATTGAAGGTCTTGTGAGCTTTCTCAAGCGCGCCACATACACGAAGCTCTTCTTCGATACCGCGATGTCACGGATAACGCAACGAACATTCAGCCTTGACGTCGGTTTGATGTCCGCCCTCTTGGAGAAGCAACCTTCAGTCGACGACAATGGGCAGCTTCGACAAAGACCCATGTGCATTCCGCTTGCTGCGAACATTCAACTCGCGTTTCGCTCTGCATCAAAGGTTTGGGGTGTTCCCTACGAGTTACGGAAAGGGCACGAATGGGACGCGCTGCGGCGCATTACAAAGCGACGCAATGCGCTGATGCACCCGCGAAACGCGGAGGACCTTCTCGTCAGTCCGGAAGAGGCGGACGACGCTATTGAATGCAGCGGTTGGATCCATAGGTCCTTCGCTAGCTTCATGAAGATGGCCAATGACTCTGAAACTCAAGGTGGGTAATGGGGACAGTGAAACAGGGGGGGGAGAGGGGTCGTATCTGGAAAAGTAAGTATTGCTGCACGCAAAGTGGCGGGATGGGGTGCCGGGCATGAGCCGGGCGTCGCGATCGTCGGCGGTCGCGGGAAGCAGGGGTGGAGTTGTCCAAGGGTTGGAAGGGCAGCCGGTGATTTCATCCGAACCTTGGACAGCACCGTCCCCGGGATTCCGGCGCGCCACGGCTTCTATGTCCCCATGGCTTTCCCGGCTCACGCAAAGCCGCAAAGCCGCGAAGAGGCGGTGTGGGGACCGGTGTGGGGACAGAGATCGAGCGGCGCGGCCGCTCCGCGGGCGCGCTCCGGGGGGCGATGGGGGCGGCGATGGGGACAACGGCGATGGGGACAGTGAAACAGTGCCGCGGCGAATGGCGATTGCAAGTGGCTTTGGCGCAGAGGCGTACGATCTTGTCCGGTCTTTTCCCTCTGTGTCCTTCGCATACCTTGACATGGAGGCACGGATTTTCGTATCCTTTCACGCGTTTCTCGACTGGCCAGCCATGCCGGGACCGCATCCGCGGCCTTCCCCGACTGACTTCGGTGTCAGCGACCCCCTTTTCCAAACCCATGCGCCCGAAGGGCCCATGAAAGTCAGGCCATGCAGTTCACGATTCGAGAGGCGGCACGGCTTTTCCGCATGCCGGACCGCGAGTTACAGCAGCTCGTCGACGACGGCGAGGTGCCGGCCCAGCGTATCCTGGGGCGGTACCGCCTCAACCGGTCGGACCTCCTCGAGTGGGCCACGCGCGTGCAGCGGCCCGTGCCGCCGGAGCTTCTCGGCCCGGCCGATGCCGACGACCCGCCTCCGCCATCCCTGGGCGAGGCGCTGACCACCGGCGGGATCGTTCACGGGATTGCCGGGGCGGACCAGACGTCCGTCTTCCGCGAACTCGTCGCGCGCCTTCCGCTCCCGCCCGAGGTCGACCGCGCGGTCGTCTGCGATATTCTGCTCGCGCGCGAGGCGCTGGGCACGACCGCCGTCGGCAACGGCGTCGCGATCCCGCATGTCCGCAATGCGATGGTCCTGCGCGTTCCCCGGGCCATCGTCATGCTCGGGTTCCTCGCGACGCCGCTCGATTTCGGCGCGCTCGACGGCCGCCCCGTCCACGCCCTGTTCACCCTCGCGTGCCCGACCATCCGTTCGCACCTGCAACTGCTCGCCCGGCTGGGCGCCGCGCTGCAGGACGCCGCGTTCGCGGAGGCGATTGGGCGGCAGGCGCCGGCGGAGGCGATCCACGCCGAACTCGCGCGCCTGCAGATGGCCTGGGCGGCGGCCCCGGCTGCGGGCGGAGGCGCCCGGCGATGACGTTCGCCCCCGGCTTTCCCGCCCTCGCGGTGCTGGTCGCACTCGGACTGATTCTGGCCGGGGCCGCCGGCTCGGCGTTCGCCCGCGCCTCGCGCCGCCTCGCCGCGCTCTTCGGTACCGCCGGCGCTGTCGCGGGCGGACTGGTCGGCCTCGTGGGCGCCCTCGCAGCCCTGCCCGGCGGCGCGACGGACATTTGCGTGCCGTGGGGCGTTCCCTACGGCGAGTTTCACATCGCGGTGGACCCGCTGAGCGCGCTCTTCCTCGTACCCGTCTTCCTGCTGACCGCCCTCGCGGCTGTCTACGCGAACGGCTACTGGCGGCACACGGAGGCATCGCACGCGGCGGGCGGCTGGTGCTTCCTGAACCTGCTCGCGGCCAGCATGGTGCTCGTCCTCACCGCCCGCAACGCCGTGCTGTTTCTGGCCGCATGGGAGGCGATGACGCTCACGTCGTTCCGCCTTGTCGCCTTCGATCCCGAGCGTGCCGATACGCGGCGCGCCGCTTGGATCTACCTCGCCGCCTCGCAGTTCGGCGCCGCCTGCCTGATCGCCATGTTTCTCCGCCTCGGCGCCGGACAGCCCGGCATGGACTTCGCCGACTTCGCCGGATTCGCGGCGCGCATGCCCGACGCCGTGCCGGTCGTGCTCGGCCTCGGCGCGATCGGTTTCGGCCTCAAGGCGGGCCTGATGCCGCTCCACGGCTGGCTTCCCATCGCGCATCCGGCCGCGCCGAGCCACGTCTCGGCCGTGATGTCGGGCGTCATGATCAAGACCGGCATCTACGGGCTCGTCCGCCTCGCGATGCTCTCCGGCGGCGTTCCCGCATGGTTCGGCTGGCTCCTTCTCGCCACCGGCCTCGTCTCGGCC
>CAYXFW010000471.1:0-3147 GCA_964464305.1 uncultured Verrucomicrobiota bacterium | reverse complement strand
CGTTTGAGCGGTGCAGTGGGATGGTAGATTAAAAGCGCGCCGTCCCACCGGCAGGTCGCGGCCAAGCCGCCGGCGAATTCATGCCGTCGGAGCGGTTCCATCGCGCCCGACCGCGCCAGGTCGAGCGCCGTCCTCACGACCGGAAAGAAGCGGGTCCAGAGACCTTCCATCAGGAACACGCCGCGGCGACGCGCGGCGGCCACCAGGATCCCGGCCTGGCGCGCGTTGAGCGCGAGCGGCTTCTCGCACAACACGGCCTTGCCGGCCTCGATGCAGGCCAAGGCATCGTCGAGATGCGCCGGGTTGATCGAGGCGATGTAGACGATGTCCACCTCCGGGTCCGCCGCCAGCGCCGCCGCCCCCTCGTGCGCATGCGCCTCCGGGATGCCCGTCTCCGCCGCAAAGGCCCGCGCGCGGAGAATCGAACGCGACGACACGGCCGCCAGGCGTGCGCCCGGCGCGAACCGGAGGTCCGCGGCGAACAATTTCGCCACCCGCCCCGTGCTGACAATCCCCCACCGCATGCCCAACTCTCCCGTCGCGGCCGCCCCTCTGCGCCCGCCGCGCCCACTATAGCCGACCGGCCCGAATTCCCAAACCCCCCACCGTCATCCGCACGGGCTTACCGGGTTCGGCGCGGTGTGGTAACGTGCGGAGGAGTTACGGAGCGAAGAGGTCCGGCTGGGTCGGTTCCCGTGTGGATGCCATGCGTCATATAAGGAGTTCCGCGTCGGCTGCGCTCCTGCTGTCCGCCGCCGTCGTCGCGACGGCAGGTGCGGAAGCGCCCTCGTTTACGGTGCAGGGCGAACTGCGCCCGCGGCTGGAACTGCGCGACACATCCGGGGCCGGCACGGATGACGACCCGCGCTACTTGCTTCGCATCCGGGTCGCAGCCGAGGCGACCGTGGCGCCGGGTCTGTCGCTCGGCTTCGGTCTGACGACGGGCAATCCGGACGACCCCCGCGTGACCGACGTGGTGCTGGGCGATGGCGCGGCAGAAGATCCGGTCCGGCTCGACCTCGCATGGATCGCATGGCGACCCGAGGCTGCACCGGGGCTTGCCCTCACCGCCGGACGCATGGCGATGCCGCTTCTTTGCGTGCAGGACCTGATCTACGACGGCGACTGGCGGCCCACCGGGTTCGCCGCCGCGTGGTCGCCCCCGCGCGAGGGCTGGCGTCCTCACCTGCGCGCCGCGGCATTCTGGCTGTGGGAAACCGGGGGCGATGCCCTCCCCCTCTATGCCGCGCAGGCGGCCGCTGAATGGAAACGTGGCGTCGAATGGCGCTTCCTCGGCGGCGCGGGCCTTCACGCGATCGACGGCGCCGCCGGCGGCCCCCCTCCCCTCGATCTGGCCTCCGCGGCCGGCAACACCCTGCGCCCCGCGGATCCGGCCGATCCGGCGTCCCCGGCGGTGCTCGCCCGCGACTACCGCCCGCTGGAGGCCTTCGCGCAACTGACCTGGGACCCCTGGTTCCCCATCACCGTCTACGGACAGGCGGTCCGCAACACTGCCGTGGACCGCGACAACGACGGATGGGTCGCGGGCCTCACGCTCGGCCGTGCGCGGGCCGTCGGCGCGCTGGAACTCGGCTGGAACTTCCGGCGGCTCGAGGCGGACGCCGTCCTCTCCTCCCTCGCCGACTCCGACTTCGCAGGCGGCGGCACGGATGTCGAGGGCCACAAGCTCTACGCCCGTTACCGTATCCTCAAGGATCTCCTGGCCGGCATCGCATGGTTCGACGGTCTCCGCTTCCCCGATCGCCAACGCCTCCACGAGACCCTCTGGCAATTCGACCTGACCCTTCGGTTCTGACCGCGCTCCACGCGTCCGTCCGCCCGCCAACCCGGCCCCCGCTCAGCCGTCTTCGTCTCCCCGTGCTCCGCTCCGCTCGCACAACTCCTTTGTGCAACGCCGCAAACTTTCATCGAAAAACCGCTTGCCCCCGTCCAGCGACCGGCGCAACATCGCCCCAGAGGTGGACGAATGGGGGATCTGAAAACAGTCATGGGTCGTCGCGAACTCGCAAAGAGCGACAGGTCGTAGAATAACCGTTGGCGAAAGAGATAAGGATGAGAAGGGTGCCCAGAGCCGCGGTGATCGGAATGTTCACAGTCATCCTCCTTTACGTCGCATCATATGTCGCCATGCTAGAAGGAGTTGTGGTCGAAGGAAGCGGGAAGGCCTGGCTGCCGGTATACCGAATGAAGGGGTTGGGTACCTTCTTTCGCCCAGCGAATCGGGTCCACAGGTTTCTGTCCCAGATTGAGGACAATGACGGTCGTGACTGAAACGCGCGCATTCCGTCGACTTTCAAGACAGAGAGGAGTCGCCAACCAGCCACCGCAGGATACGGGGCTTGCAGGCTCGCCGATCCTGAGTGACAACGTTCGCCACAAAGATATGAAGACGATGAAGCGTCTACTGATGTTCTTGGGTGTCTCTGCCCTTCTGACGTCCTGCGCGCACATCCCGCAAGCCACGACAGTTCCTCTGATTCGTGAGCCAGAGTCTGTCGATGTAGTTGCCGTTCTGGCCGGATATCACAGTACGATGCATCTTTCAACCGGCCAAAGGATCTATACCTTTACCATGGATACGAATGATGCCTGCTGTTCTGATACATTTCTTTTCTCTGTGCTAACACCAACCAACCTGACGGGACGGTACTTTCTCGTTCGTGATATTCACGGACCTCTGGTTCGCCATCCTGCTCTTTTGTTTAAGCCAGTAACCCGCTATCATCTCAAGGTAAGAGTATCCGAGCCAAATTCCCCTCTGATCGGATCTTGCCACATAGAGCACGGCGTCAGGGAAGCACCCATATCAAAGGAAGAAGCTGATTCTCGCCTTATGCAACTAAACGAAGACGAAGCATTCACGAAACAACAGATCACCAGGGGCAAAGTGCTGCTCAAAAGAAAGGACTTGTCGGCAAACCAACGAGCGCGTTGTGAGGAGTCGACTAGCAACCGCGAGAAACATCTTCGCTATATCGAGACCACCAAGAAAACGATTGCCGATTTGCTGAAGAATGCAAGAGACGATTACCCTGACGTATATGACCTAAAGTGGAAAGCACTAGAAGATGAAGGATGGAAGTCAATTCCAAGGGCAGAGGGTGTTATCCAGCAGTTCGACGATGC
>CAYXFW010000470.1:0-3155 GCA_964464305.1 uncultured Verrucomicrobiota bacterium | reverse complement strand
GGCCGGAGGTGGAACGGCGGGTGGGCACCCCGCACTTCATCACGCTGTATGTCCTTTCCGGGGTGCTGGGCGGGGTTGGGTTCGTGCTGCTCGAGCCGCATGCCCCCTGCGTGGGCGCGTCGGGCGCCGTGTTCGGCGTCATGGCCGCGTTTGCGACGCTCTTCCCGCAGCGGCGAATGTCCCTGCTCCTGTTTCCGTTCTTCTCGCTGCCTGCGTGGCAGATGGTCGCCGCCATCGTGATGATCGAACTCGCCTACCTCGTGCAGGGCGGGGCGTCGGGCGGTATCGCCCACTCGGCGCATCTGGCCGGGGCGCTGGCGGGCGTCGTGTATGCGCGCGTGGTGGCCCGCGGGCTGCGGGCGACGGATCGAGCACCGGGAATCCGCAGGCGGATCGGGGAGTGGATCACGCCGGATTCGGAGCGGCCCGTGGATGGAGCGGAGATGGACCGCCTCCTCGACAAGGTGGCGTCCCAGGGGCTTGGGTCCCTGTCGCCCGCCGAGCGCCGCCGCCTCGAACAGGCCAGCCGCGAACGAAGGGGAGTGTGAACCGTGCCGAATGATCCGACGAAGAACGAGATGTCCGAAACCCCGTCCCCAACCGCCCGGGCCGGCATCGTCGCCGTGGTCGGCCGCGCCAACGTCGGGAAGTCGTCGCTGGTGAACGCCATTCTCGGCGAGAAGATCAGCATCGTCTCGCCAGTGGCCCAGACGACGCGACACCGCATCCGCGGCATTCTGAACGACCCGCGCGGACAGGTGGTGCTGCTCGATACGCCGGGCGTGCTGAAGGCGGAGTCCGATCTCGGCGAATGGATGAACAAGGCGGCCCGGCAGTCGGCGGAGGGGACGGACGGGATCCTCCTGGTTTTCGACGCCTCGATGCCGCCGCGCGAGGAGGACGAGGGCTGGATCAAGCGGATCGTCGCAGGCGGCGGCGAAGCGCCTGTGATCGCCGTCCTGAATAAGAGCGATCTCGGCGGGCCGCACGAGGATCGGTTCCGCGAGATCTGGGCCGCCACGGAACAGCAGAAGGGCCGGTCCCGGCCCGTCGTATGGATCCGGGCCTCGGCGGCGACGGGGAAAGGACTGGGCGAGGTCGTGTCGGCCGTGTTCGCCGCCCTTCCGGTGGGCCCCGCGCTGTTCCCGGACAACATCTTGACGGACTTTCCTCGCAAGCTGTTCATCGGCGACATCATCCGGGAGAAGCTGTTCCTGCGGCTGGAGAAGGAGCTTCCGCACCGGGTGGCTTCGCACGTGACCTCGGTGACGGATACGCCGGACGGCGGATGGGAGATCGCCGCGGAGATCTGGGTGGAGCGGGGGAGCCAGAAGGGGATCGTCATCGGGCACAAGGGGCGGATGCTGCGCGCGATCCGCCGGGCATGCGAGGCCGAACTGAAGGCCATCTACGAACGCCCGGTCCGCGTGATCCTGCAGGTCATCGTGCAGGAGAAGTGGACCCGCAACTTCTGGATGATGAAGCAGCTCGGGCTCGATCTCTGATCCCGCGCCGTCACGGCGGATCCTGCTTCCGGTCCGGCGGCTCGGCGCCGAATTCGCCATGTTGCAGCCGCGTGATGTCCTCCTCGGGCTGCGTCCAGTGCGCCTTCGACCGCAAGACTCGGCGAAAGCACCAGACGGTCCAGAAGAGGATCACGGACCAGCTCGAAATCATCAGGATCCAACCGGCGAGGGTCATGGTGCGGCCTCCGGTTTCCGCCGCGCGGCAAGGCGGATCAGCCCGCACGTGGCGGCGATCATGCCGACCAGCAGAAGGCGGGCCGCCCACCTCCAGGGCCGGTGCGCGGCATCGACGCCCTTCATCGCGAGCACGTCACCGCCCTGCTGCCAGGCCCATGCGACGAGGATGATCAGCAGCGCGGTCGGCGTGACGTATTTGAGGATGAAAAAGAAGACGCGCGGAATCCGTTCCTCGGCTCCGACGTGGATCTCGTCCCATGCCCGGCGCGGTCCGAAGAGCCACACGAAGATCACACATTCGATCAGGGCGAAGAGAGCCAGCCCGATCGTGCCGGCCCAGAAATCGATTTCGTCGAGCGCCCCCGCGGCGAACCCGAGAACGGGGATGTGGCCGGCGATCGCCATGAACGTCCAGATCGTGCGAAGGGCCCGCCTGTGCGTCCATCCCATCTCATCCTCGAGAAACGTGATCGCCGTCTGGGCCAGCGAAACGGAGGAGGTGAGCCCTGCGACGAAGAGCAGGAAGAACCACATGAAGCCGAAGACCGCTCCGCCGCCCATCTGCTGGAAGACCGCCGGCATGGCGACGAATCCGAGGTTGAAGGAGCCGCTCCGCGCGATCTCCACCGTCCCGGCATGCCCGAAGAAGACGTAAGCGGCCGGAATGGCGATGGAGGCGCCGAGGATCACCTCGACGAACTCGTTCATCATGGCCGCGGAAAGACCCGTCACGACGATGTCGTCCCGGCGCCGGAGATAACTGGCGTAGCACTGGACGGCGCCGAAGCCCACGCTGAGCGTGAAGAAGACCTGGCCGGCCGCCGCCAACCAGACGCGGGCGTTCCTCAGGCTCGCAAGGTCCGGATTCCATGCGAATCCGAGGCCGTTGAGCACGTTGTTTTCCGGGTGCGCGGGATCCGGCGGCGACAGCGTCAGGACGCGGACCGCGAGGAAGACCGCGAGAAGGAGCAGGGCCGGCATGCCGATCCGCGCCAGCCGCTCGATGCCCTTGGCGATCCCACCGGACATCACCCAGTAGTTCGCGCCCAGGGTGAGAAGGAAGAATACGTAGGCGGCCACACTGACGCCGGCCCGCGTGCCGGCGCCCTGATACGTGGCCAGAAACCCCTTCATGTCGGCCATGGACGCCTTGCCGATGGAATCCCATGTCAGGGAGAAGAAGGCATACGAGATCGTCCACGACTCGATGTAGATGTAATAGGTCAGGACGCCAAGAGGGAGGCAGACTCCCAAGGCGCCGAGGTACTTCGCGCACCGGTTCTGCCAGAGCATGCCGAAGATCCCGGGCGTGGTTCCATGACGGCGCGATCCGCCGAGACGGCCCATCGCCCATTCGCACCACGCCAGCGGAATCCCGAACAGGAGAAGGGCGACGAAGTACGGGATGATGAAGGCGCCTCCACCCCCTTCGTACGCCACGTAGGGGAATCG
>CAYXFW010000469.1:0-3161 GCA_964464305.1 uncultured Verrucomicrobiota bacterium | reverse complement strand
CGACACGCGCGACGACAACGCGGGCGAGAAGAGCTGGCGGTGGATCAAGAAGGGAATCCCCGTGCGCGTCGAGGTCGGCCCGCGGGACATGGCGCAGGGCGCCGTGTTCGTCGGACGCCGCGACCGCGGTCCCCGCGAGAAGTACGGTCAGCCGCGCGGCGAGTTCGTCGCCGGCATCGGGACCTTGCTGACGGAGATCCAGGCCGGCCTGCTGGCGAAGTCGCGCGCCTTCCGCGATGCGAACACGAAGGTCATCGACACGCTCGACGAGCTCACCGCGTTCTTCACGCCGGCGAATCGCGAGAAGCCCGAAATCCACGGCGGGTTCGCTTCCTCCCACTGGTGCGGTTCGTCCGCCTGCGAGACGAAGGTCAACGAGGCGCTCTCGGTCACGATCCGCTGCGTGCCGACAGGGCACACGGCGTCCGGTCCCGGCGCCTGCGTTGTCTGCGGTGCGCCCAGCCCCGGCCGCGTCGTGTTTGCGAAGTCGTACTGAGCCGGACTGCCGCGTCGGATTCCCGGGCGACCACGGGCTATTTTTCGGCGCGCAGCCGTTCGATCTGCTCGGCGACCCGCTTGTAGTCGCCGCTGCCCTTGGCGTCCAACTCGCCGTCCCAGCGTCCCCGGACGCGGCCCTTCCTGTCGATGAGATATGTCGTCGGCAACCACGCGGTTTCCCATCGCCGCGCATTCGTCCAACTGTTGTCGATCAGGACGGGGAAGAGCAGTTTTTCCTTCGCGACGAATGTCCGCACGTTGTCCACCGCGCGCTCCTCGTCGGTCTCCGGCGTGTGGATCGTGAGGACGACGACATCCTTCCCTGCGTAGGTTCTGGCCCAGCCGTTCCAGAATGGAAGGGTGCGCTGGCAGTTCACGCACCGATAGGTCCAGAATCCGACGACGACCACCTTCCCCTTGAGCAACGGGAAGGTCAGGAGATTGCCGTTCACCCAGTCCTGCGCGGTCCCCACCAGGTCCGGAGCCTGCGGCGCCCGTGGGCCGGCAGGCGCCACGGCCTGTGTTCCAAGGAGCGTGAGAATCCCCGCGAGTACGATGTTGCGACGTGTCATCGCCGTCCGGCCCTTCGCAATGCCCGCGCCAACGTACCACGCCATGTCGCGGTCGTCATCCCGCGTGGCACGCCCCGGTCCGCGCTTTGCCGACCGGGCTGGCAACGCGCGCACGGCTGGAGCCTGCACGAACACGGTTGCGGTGAAACGCAGCCCGCCAAGAAGATTCTCTCGTACGTCCCGCGTCGTCTTTCGGGAGGGCCGCGTTCCACCGCGGCCGTGCGCACGCCTCTCGAAGCACCTGGCCCCCGGGACCGCCGCATGGCACTCTTGCGGAGAGACGCAAGTTCCGCGCCGCGTGCGGACTTCTCACGTTTGGAGAAGGCGGGCGGCGCGGGCGGGGACCAGTTGGCATGGCAGGCAGTAGTCGGCCTTCTTTGTTCCCGGTGGGAACGAGACCTGCTCGTAGGCTGTCAGGTGGCCCTCCGCCTGGTGGTAGGCGATGTGACCGTACAGGCTCAGGAGAAAATCGTCCCGCCGGCCGAGGGACCAGAGTCCGTACAGGTGGTCGGCGAGGGGCCAGTCGTCCAGATGGCCGGCGAACCGCGTCATGCCGCAGAACTGTCCGCCGGCGGTCCGGCGCGCCTGGACGATCCGGTTGGCCATTGGCGCGGGCAGGAGACCGCTGGAAAGAAGCTCGGGCCAGTAGCGGTAGTTCGTGTAGGAGGCATAGTCCCAGGCCCCGGTCAGACGCGCGGGCCGTTTCAGCGGTTCCACCTGCGGGGGCAGCCACCAGTCGGACGGGTCGGCGGGCCACGCGGCCTCGATGGCGCGGAGCGTGGCGGCGGCCAGCCCGTCGGCGGCCGTTCGCACCGCGGCAGCGGCCGTGGCGGGGGCGGCTCCCCGCCGTTCGCAGACACCGGCCCACCGGCGCAGCCCTCGGACGACCCATGCGTTGTTGTGAAAGTAGCGGGCCGTATCCTTGCGCGTGTCGGCCTCCGGCACCCCGGCGATGAGTCCGGACGCGGCGGGCGCGGTCCGGTCGCCGCCGGCGGAGCCCGCGTCCTTCAGGGCGCCCTCGCGCAGCCGGAGCAGCAGGGAGGCGATCCGGTCCAGGGCCGGGAATCCGTCGTTCCACCAGCCCTCCGGACCGGCCCGTTCGTCGAGCACCGCCGCCGTGTGCAGGAGCTGGCCGTATTCGCTGATCGACGGGCCATAGTACCGGAGGGTCCCGTCGTCCTTCACGAACGTCGCCAGCCAGTAGCGGAACAGCCCGGCGGCCCGGCGGTTGAGACCCCAGGCCGAGAGCGCGTCGACCGCCGCGATGATGGTGGGCGGAAATCCGTCGTGGGAATCCTGCGCGTAGGTTCCCGTCCCGTATTTCGGATGATCGCCGCGAAACGTGGCGTCGATGTGCGCGAGGGCCGTCCGGACCGAGAGATCGAGGAAGGGGTGCCCGGTGTTGACGGGGGGGTTCGTCTGCAGGTTTCGGACGCCTTCCGCAATGATCCCCGGGTCGATGGCCGGCGGCCCCTGCGGGCGGGGGAACAGGGCCAGGACCCGGTCGAGATCCGGATGGCCCGGGAGCATTTTCAGCACGGGATCCTCGAGCGCTTCGGCCCAGGCCTGCCGCGGGTCGCTGCCGCGCGAGGTTCCGACGGTCCACGATGAAAGCAGCGTTGCCGAGGAAACCGCAACGGTGCGCGCCAGGAACGCGCGTCGGCCGTTCGACGGTAGCGTATCGTGCATGTCCGCCATCCTTGTCCGATCGCGCCGCCACAGCCCCCGCGGTCCGGAGCGATCCGCCTGAGGCTGGACCCGCGTCGGCAGCCTGTCAACCGCCCTCCGGCGCTCAAATCCCCGGCGAAAGAAACAGGGCACGGGAAGGAGGTTGCTTCGAGCCCGCGGCACAGTGCCGGTCCTGTGCTTGCGCGGCCCGGAGCGCCGTGGTAAGGGAACGCGCGGAACGAAACCCGGGGCGAAGGATGGCGAATGGGGCGCATGACCATGCATCGACGCGATTTTCTCAGGTCCGCCGCGGCCTCGGTGGCCGCGATGACCGCGCCGTACGTGCGCGGCGCCGAGTCGCCCGCCAAGAAGTACCGCACGGCGCTGATCGGATGCGGATGGTGGGGCAACAACATCCTCACC
>CAYXFW010000468.1:0-3164 GCA_964464305.1 uncultured Verrucomicrobiota bacterium | reverse complement strand
ATCGGAAACTCGAATCGTCCGCCGGCAAGCGCGGGATCGATCTGCCTGCGCGCGAGTTCACGCCCCCGGCGGTCCAGGAGGCTGACCTTCAACCGCTCATCGGCGGGCGGCGTCCCGGTCAGGGTCACATGTCCGGAGAAGCGTTCGCCGACCTCGCCCCACTCGCGATCCATCACGACCGCATCCACGCGGCGCTCATCGACGACCGCGAACGAGACCGTCCGGAACGCCTCGGTGCCGCGCGCGCTGCGAGCGATCACATCCACATGGTAATCGCCCGCGCGGACCGCCGGGATTTCGATGAACGCGCCGCCCGCGCCTGCCTTCGCCTCGGTCCCGCGGAGGACCGTCTTCCACCCGTCGCTCCGGCGCAACGTCGCCTGCAGCGTCATGGCCGGCACGGTCTCCGGCGCCTGCCACGCGACGCGGACGGCAGCGTCCGGCAAGCTGGCCCGCGCGATCCCGCCCGTTGCGCACTCAAGCGTCAATTGCACCTGCGGTTCCTTGCCTGCGGCCCAGAGGATGGCGCTCCCAAGCCGCTGTTCCCACAAGTCGTAGTCCACCTCCCATCCCGGGCGGTACGGGATGTCCGGCCGTCCCGACAGTCGGACGCCCCGCCCCCTCCCGATGGTGAACCCCCCGCCCCCCCCCCCACCCCCGCGCCAGGGCAACTCCCACACTTTGCAAAGTGTGGGAGTTGGCGACGACCGGGCCAGCCGGTTTTTTGGCTTGAGGACGCGTGGGTCGTTGACGCCCACCAGCACAAGGCCGGCGCCGTCCACGACGGCTTGCAGGAGGCGGACCTGCTGCTCCGCCGGAAGGCGGTCCACGGTAACATTGAGAAAGACAAAGGCATCCCACCTCTCATCCAGCAGGCGGTCGATGCGACGACGCCCGGCCTCGTCCCCGTGCCAATGTTCGCGATCCGAGTCGACCACCCGTGCCCAGAAGGCCATCTTCGGGTCGAGATCGAAGCGCTGGCTCAACTCGACGACTTCCCGCGGTTCAAGTCCGCGGCCCCATGTGAAGAACAGCACGCGGGTCTTGCCAAGGGCATACGGCTTGGCCCACGCAGTGTGCGGCGTGACGAAGGCGCTCTCGACACGGTGGTCAAGCTCCAGCTCGGCCGCGTCCTGCGCCCCGCACGACACCGCACACCTCAACCCCAGCCCGACCAGCAGCAGACCGGCTCGCTTCATCGGACGCCTCCCTTTCGATAACGGACCATCTCAACCAGCATCCAGACCAGTCCCGCGGCTAGACCGGCATATACCCCGACATGGATCGCCCACACTTGAACAAACGCCGACGTTCGTTCCGGACCGATCGTCTCGATCAACTCCCGGACCACGCGTAGCGAATGGAAGGCGTCTCGCGACAAGAACACCAGCACCGCGCCGACCGGCACCGTCAGAAACGGGCGCCACAAGAGCTGCACCAGCCTCCGCAGATCCAGCGGTGGGTATCGGCGTCCTGCGGACGCGGCAAACAAACACAGAGCTGCCGCAACTGCGCCGGCCGAGAAGCCGGCCTTGGCGCCCAAGGCCATCGCCCCGCCCCGGATGCCGTCCGCCGACAGGCCCTTGCCCAGCGTGAAGTAATCGGGACCGATTCGCACCGTCATCGCATCGTTCGCCGCACCGCACAGCGCCGCCCCGCCCGCCACCCCCCAGAGAAAGAGGTACTCCTTCCACCGGGTTGCCCGCTCCCGACGCCGGACAAGATCCACGAGCGCGGCACCGGTCATGAGCACCGCCAGCGCCAGCATGCGGATCCAAAATGGAATGGAATCAAGGCTCATGGCCGTGCAGCGCGTCTTCCCATGGGCGTGAAGGATGCCAGACGCGGACAGCGATGGCCAGCCGGCGATCGGACTTCAGATCCGCGGCAGATCGCCAGGGCCCTTGGTGGGGAGGTCGGTGGAGCCCATGAGATCGAGATCGATGCACCGCGCGCATTCGCGGCCTTCGGAGATGGCCCAAACGACGAGCGACTGGCCGCGCCGCATATCGCCGGCCGCATAGACGCCGGGCAGGCTGGTCCGGTACTGCGCATCGGCGAGGACGTTCTTCCGCTCGTCCAGCGCAACGCCGAGCTTCGACACCAGGCCGTCCGGCTCGGGGCCGACGAAACCGAGGGCCAGCAGGACCAGGTCGGCGCGCCATTCGTATTCCGTCCCCGGCAGCTCGACCATCTGCATCCGCCCGCCCGGGCCGACCGGCTGGAAGTCGACGTTCACCGTCTTCAGCCGCTTGACCCTGCCGCCGGCGCCGATGAACTCCTTCGTCACGATGCGCCAGTAGCGCTCGCCGCCCTCGTGATGAGAGGAACTCGTCCGCAGCCGCATCGGCCAGAACGGCCACGGCTGGTCGGAGGGCCGGCCGGAGGTCGGCTGCGGGAGCAGCTCGAAGTTCGTGACGGCCTTCGCACCCTGGCGGACCGACGTCCCGACGCAGTCGCTGCCGGTATCTCCGCCGCCGATGACGACGACGTGCTTGTCCTTCGCCGAAATCACATGCGAGAGACTCTCCCCCATCACCATCCGGTTCTGCTGCGGAAGAAACTCCATCGCAAAGTGAATGCCCTCGAATTCCCGGCCCGGGATGGGCAGATCCCGGGGCTTGGTCGATCCGCCGCAGAGGGCGATCGCATCGAATCCGCGCAGGGTCTCCACCGAGGGGTCGACGCCCGCGAAGCAGCCCGTGCGAAAAACAATGCCCTCCGCCTCGAGGACGCGGATACGGCGGTCGATGACCCACTTCTCCATTTTGAAGTCCGGAATTCCGTATCGCAGCAGACCGCCGACGCGATCCGCCCGCTCGAAGACCGTAACCTCGTGACCGGCACGGTTGAGCTGTTGCGCGCACGCCAGGCCCGACGGTCCCGATCCGATCACCGCGACGCGCCGGCCCGTGCGTCGCTGCGGCGGCTCGGGCACCACCCACCCTTGTTCGAAGGCATACTCGACGATCGACTTCTCGATGAGCTCGATCGTCACCGCGGGCCGGTTGATGCCCAGGACGCAGGCCTCCTCGCAGGGCGCCGGACAGATCCGGCCCGTGAATTCCGGGAAGTTGTTCGTCGCCGACAGGCTCCGCCACGCGTCGCGCCACTTCTTCCGGTACACAAGGTCGTTCCACTCCGGAATGACGTTCCCCAGCGGG
>CAYXFW010000467.1:0-3179 GCA_964464305.1 uncultured Verrucomicrobiota bacterium | reverse complement strand
CTGTTCAAGCCGTTCGAGCAAACCGAGAGCGGCAAGACCATTCAAACGGGGACCGGTCTGGGCCTCGCCATCAGCAAGGAATTCGTCCAGTTGATGCAGGGCGCGATCAGCGTCCGCAGCCAGCTCGGGAAGGGCAGCATCTTCCGGTTCGAGATCGATGTGGAGGAAGGCCGGAAGGGCGCCATGCCCACGCGAACGGAATCGCGCCACGTTGTGGGGCTGAAGCCCGGACAGGAGGAGTGTCGCGTCCTGATCGCCGACGACAAGGACGACAACCGGGTCCTGCTTTCCGAGATGCTCGGCCGAATCGACTTCTCGGTCCGGGAGGTTGTGAACGGCGAACAGGCGGTTCAGGAGACCGCGACGTGGCACCCGCACATCATCCTCATGGACACGCGGATGCCGGTCATGAATGGCTACGAGGCCATCCGACAGATCCGCGCGGGCAGCGAGGGGAAGACCGTGAAGATCATCAGTGTGACCGCCAGCGCCTTCGATGAGGACCGGAAGAAGGCCCTGGAGGTCGGCGCGGATGACTTTGTCGGAAAGCCGTTTCGCGAAGAAGTGCTGCTGGAGAAGATCCGCACCCTGCGGGGAGTGGAATACGTATACGCCGATGACTTGGCGGAGATCGAACCCATCGAGGACGTTTCCATGGATGCGTGGAAGAGCAATCTTGCGGCGTTGCCGGATCCCCTGCTGCGCCAGTTGCACGATGCCATGCTTGCGGCAGATCTCGACGGCGTCCTGGAGTTGATCCGCCACGTGGAGCCGCTGGACGGCGGACTGGCTTCCAACATGCGGCATCTGGCCGAGAACTACGAATATTCCAAGTTGCTGGAAATGACCAGCCGTCCCTAGGAAACGGAGCCGAACCCGATGAAGCCGGTTGCCCTGGAATCGCAGGAGCGCGTGCCGGATATCGTCATCGTGGACGATACGCCGGCGAATCTTCAACTCCTTGCCGTGATGCTGAAGGAGCGCGGGTACAGGGTGCGGCCGGTCCCCGGAGGAAAGCTGGCGCTCCAGGCCGTCGGCAAAACGAAGCCCGACCTCATTCTGCTCGATATCAACATGCCCGAAATGAACGGCTACGAGGTGTGCGAGCGCCTCAAGGCGGACAAGGATCTGGCGGACATTCCCGTCCTCTTCATCAGCGCGTTGGATGAGATGACCGACAAGATCCGGGCCTTTGCCGCCGGCGGCGTCGACTACGTCACCAAACCCTTCCAATTCGAGGAAGTGGAAGCCAGGGTTCAAACGCATCTGAAACTGCACCGGCTCCAGATCGAACAGGAGGCCCGAAGCCGACAGCTGCAGGAAAGCTACAGCCGTCTGCAGGAACTTGAGAAATTGCGGGACAACCTGACGCATATGATCGTGCACGACATGCGCTCGCCTCTCATGGGGATCTGCGGCAACCTGGAGTTCGCGATGCTGCATTGTGCGGTGCTGCCCGCGGACGGCCAGGCGAGTCTGAAGGATGCCATGAGTTCGGCCCGGAGGCTTGTGGACATGGTCAGCTCCCTGCTGGATGTCAGCCGTCTCGAAGCCGGTCAGATGCCGGTCCAGCGCGCGCCGTGCGACCTCCGCACCAGCGCCCAGGGCGCGGTCGAGATGCTGGGAGGCGTGCTGAACAAGCATCCGGTGTCGATCGGAGCCGTGCCGGAAGCGGTCCCGACGATGTGCGACATTTCGCTGATCCAGCGCGTCATGGTCAACCTGCTGGGCAATGCCGCGAAGTTCTCGCCGCACGACAGCCCGATTCAGGTTGAATTCGAGGATCTGCCCGATCGGGTCAGGGTGTCGGTCCGTGACCACGGCTCCGGTATCCCGCCCGAGCACCACGCCAGGATTTTCGAGAAATTCGGCCAGGTTGAATCCGGCAACCCGGATCCGCGGCACTCCACGGGGCTGGGGCTGACCTTCTGCAAGCTCGCGGTGGAAGCCCACGGCGGACAGATCGGGGTGGAAAGCACCCCGGGCCTGGGCAGCAACTTCTGGTTCACACTGCCCAAACAACCCGCCGCATGAGAGGCCGGGAGCCGGTCCGGCAACCCGGGGTTATTTCTTCTTCAACAGGCCGCGCTCGGCGGCAAGCTTCTGGAGGGCGGCCTTGGACGCGTTGTCGGCGGCGATGAGGTTGAACTTCGCGAGGTAGTTGAGATCGTTCAGCACCCCGACGATCTGGTCCTTTCGCGCCTCGGTCTTCTTCGCGTCCAGACCCTGAACCTCGGCGACATAGGCCTCGGCAAGGCTCAGCGCCCGGGCCGCGGTGTCGGCATCGTTTTCATAGGTCATCGCCTCGAACAGCTTCTGCATCCCGCCGATCTTGTCGCCGCCGTCCACGAGTTTGGCCGCCTCCGCGCGCACCTTCGCCGCCGTCGCCTTGCGCAGCGCAGCGATCGCATCGGGCTTGCGGTGGGCGCCGGTCGTAAAGTCGCCCTCGTAGTCGGGAATCTCGCGGATCCACACGTTGCGGAACCGGATCGGGTTGCCGTGGTCCTGCAACTTCAGGGGAAGCTTCGCCTCGTGCGCCTTCGGCGCCTTGCGCGCCTTGTGCGTCGAAACGCCCTCGTAAAGCCAGTGGTCCTGGACCAGCACGCCGTTCTGAAGGACGGTGATCGAACCCGGGCGGACCACCGCCCCGTTCTCCCAGCGCGGCTGGTGGAAAACGATGTCGTAGGCCTGCCACTCGCCGGGCTTACGGCAGACGTTGACCATCGGCGGATTCTCCGCATAGACCGAACCCGCCTGGCCGTCCGGATACGTGTCGTTCTCGAAGGTGTCAAGCACCTGGAGTTCGTACGTCCCCATCAGGAACACGCCGCTGTTGCCGCGGCCCTGGCTCGTACCTTCGACAACGTCCGGCGTGCGCCATTCGATGTGAAGCTGGCAGTCGCCGAAGCCCTGCTTCGTGCGGATGTAGCCCTTGCCCTTGACCGTCTCGATCGCGCCGTCGACCAGTTTCCACGGGCACGGCGAGCCGTCCTTTTCCGACACCCATGCGTCCAGGCTCGTCCCGTCGAACAGGATCACCGCGTCCGCCGGCGGCTGCCCCACCGCCGCCCCTGGGACGACGACCGCGGGACGGGGACGGTTCATGTCGTGCACGGCCCACGCGTGACGCTCGTCCGGCGGATCCCCGTACAGGGCGGCGCGAACCGGAACCGTAACGG
>CAYXFW010000466.1:2152-3185 GCA_964464305.1 uncultured Verrucomicrobiota bacterium | reverse complement strand
CATTTCACCCTGCAAGCGTCGCGATGCTCGCATGGTCCGAAGCGTCGAGGCAAGCCGAAACCGGATCGTAGGATGGATCGCTCTTTCCGACGCGTCCGGCGGGGGCCCCTGGCTGTTCTGGAGAGCGGGCGCTCGACTTGGCGAGTCATGGGGACATAGAAGCCGTGGCACGCCAGAATCCCCGGGGGTGTCGCTGTCCAAGGGTTGGAACGGCTGCTGGCGCCGCTATCCGAACCTTGGACGATCGCTCCATCCCTCGTCCCCCCTCCCTCCTGCAGCCTTCAGCCTACAGCCCTCCTACAGCCTTCCTCTGCGATTCGCGGCCCGAGGGAGGATCATGTAGAATTGGACCTCACGCATGTACTGGCTCGACATACTGAACGGCGCGTCGCGGGGGCGACGGATGGTCCAGCGGAGGGTCTACTCCGCGGGATCGGACCTGTCGTGCCAGCTCTGGATCTCCGATGAAGGGATCGCGCCGCGCCATGCCGAATTCGAGGCGCGCGACGGCGGCGTCCTGGTCCGTCCCCTCGATCCGGCGGCGCCTGTCCTGGTCAACGGACAGTCCGCGGCGGACGGACGGCTGCTGTCGGACGGCGACACGATCGAGCTGGCCTCGACGCGCATCCGGTACCGCGCGCGCCTCGCGCTGCTGGTTCGCTTCCAGTCGGAGCTGACCTCCGCCCTGTTCCTCGCCGCCGCCGTCGGGGTGATCGGCTATGGCGCGTGGCGGTACCTCCATCATCGCGCGGGGCTGGACCGCGCCGATCTTGCCGTGGCCGCCACGCCGGTTGTTGCGATGCCCGTCCCTCCCCCCGTGCAGGGCGCCGACAAGCTGGCGGTCATGGACCGTCTCGGTGCCGGCACCCAGCCCGCCCTGTCCTCCCCGCCTCCCACATCGCCGGCGCCCCGCCTGGTGACCGCCCCGCGCCCGACCCCGCCCGTCGTAACACAATCTCTATCGACTGTAACACGTGCGTCACCGACACCCGTCGCGCCCGCGGCTACGAACCGGCCGGCGGCGAGTGTCGCG
>CAYXFW010000466.1:0-2142 GCA_964464305.1 uncultured Verrucomicrobiota bacterium | reverse complement strand
CCGCCGTCGTCGCGGCGCCGCGACCGGTTCCGGTTCCCGCCGTCGTGGTTCGCACCGAGCCGCCCATTCCACCCGTACCGGCTCCGGTGCCGCCCCCCCCGCCGGTCGTCACGTCCAGACCCGCCCCGGTGGCCGTGTCGCCCGCGCCGCCGGCCGATCCGACGCCCGTCGCGGCGGCCGTACCGCCTTCGACGGCGACGATTCTCGCGCAGGCCGAAGCCCTCTTCCGGGCCGGCTCGCTGGATGCCGCGGCGGCCAAGTTCGAGGGCCTGATCGTGCGGGAGCCCCGCTGCATGGCGGCCCGCGCGGGCCTGGCGCGCATCGCGGAAAAGCGCGGCAACCTTCAGGTCGCGGAACGCCTGTGGACGACCATCCTGCAGAACTCGGCGGGCGATCCGCTCTACGACGAGGCCTTCAAGGAACTGATCCGGCTCGCGGAACTCCAGCTCCGCCATGCGCCGCCGCCATTGACCGCGCCGGTCCCGGTGCCGCCGGTCCCCGCTCCCGTTGTCGCCGACACCCCGGCGCCTCCACCTGTCGCAATGGCGCCGGTCCCTACGGTCGTGCCTCCGCAACCCCCCGCCGTCGTGACCTCGCAGTCCGCCACCATCGTCACGCCGCCGGTTGCAAGGCCCGCCCCGCGCCCGCCGCCGCCCGCGGGGACCGTCCGGCCCGCTCCGACGAACCCTGCTCCCGTCGTTGCCAGGCCGCTGCCCCCGGTCCGCCCCTCCCCACCGCAGGTTCCGGCCGTCCGCATCGCGAAGGCGGAGATGACCCGCTTCCCCGCCGGCGAGGACCGCGAAGACTTCCGCGTGCTCCAGATCAGCCTGGCGGCCGACGAGGCCCGCACCCCCTTCCCCGCCGAGCGCGTGACCGTCAGCGTCGTCTTCTACGATCGCACCGCGTCCACCGGCGAGGTCGCCCCCAGCCGCTTCGTCCTCTCCCGCGGAAGGGTTCCCCTTACGGCGGGACCGTGGAACCCCGGCGACACGCGGATGGTGACCGTGCCGTACGCCATCCCCAAGGTTTCCGACGCCCCGGCGCCTGTTCGCTTTCACGGCTACCGCATTCGCATCTACGCCGGAGACCGCCTGTCCGACGAACTCGCCAAGCCCGCCGCCCTCCCCTCCCTGCCCTGAATTCGAATTGACCTCCGTCGCGCCGCTGCGTACCATCCGGCGGCCAAAAGGCACACCATGAGCATCAATCCCGGCACCGACGCATTCATGTCCGCATTCCCGCACGAGGCCCTGACCTTCGACGATGTCTCCCTCATCACGCAGTTCAGCGACTTCCTTCCGCCCGAGGCCGACATCCGGAGCCGCCTGACGCGCCGGATCACGCTCAGCATCCCCTTCGTCAGCGCCGCGATGGACACCGTCACCGAGGCGCGCATGGCCATCGCCATGGCGATGATCGGGGGCATCGGCATCGTCCACAAGAACCTGTCCGCCTCCGAGCAGGCGGACATGGTCGACGCGGTGAAGCACCATCTCAACGGCCTGATCTCCGAGCCCGTGACGTTCCGCGACACGGACACCCTCCGCACCGTCCGGGTGAAATGCCAGAAGAACGGGTACACGTTCACCGGTTTCCCGATCCTCAACGCGCAGGGGCGGCTGGTCGGCATCCTCACCTCGCGCGACGTGAAGTTCTCTCACGACCCGAACGCCCCGATCGCCGGCATCATGACGCGCAAGGTCATCACGGCGGCGCCGGGCACGACGCTGCAGCAGGCCTACGAGATCATGACCCGGCACCGCATCGGCAAGCTGCCGCTGCTGAAGGGCCGCAAACTGGTGGGGCTCTACTCCTACACGGACGTGCAGACGCTGATCCGGAACGTGAAGCCCTACTACAACCGCGACGCGCACTACCGCCTGCGGGTCGGCGCGGCGGTCGGTCCCGGCGACCACCTCCGCGTCGAGGCGCTCGCGGACAAGGGCGTCGATGTCGTGGTGGTGGACACCGCCCACGGCCACAGCAAGGGCGTGATCGAGATGACGCGGTGGGTCAAGAAGCACTACCCGGACATCGACGTGATCGCGGGAAACATCGCCACCGGCGAGGCCGCGCTCGATCTCCGCCAGGCCGGCGCCGACGCGGTCAAGGTCGGCATCGGTCCCGGCTCGATCTGCACCA
>CAYXFW010000465.1:0-3185 GCA_964464305.1 uncultured Verrucomicrobiota bacterium | reverse complement strand
CTGGGCGGGCCGTTCGAAGAATCCGCGCGGCGTGTCACAATTCAACGACGTGCCCAAGTCTTCCGTCGGGACGCGGAGGGGTGGAATGCGGGCGCCCGCCGTGTAGACTGGTCCCATGCGTGGCGCAAACCTCATTCTGGTGCCCGCGGTCCTGGTTCTTGGGACCGCCGCGCGGTTCGTCGACCCCGCCCCGCCGCGCGTTGCGCCGGCGCCGGATGGGCCGGCGCCCGCCGCCGGGCGAAATCCGGACACGACATTCCATGCCGTGCCGGGAGCGCTCGCCGCGGGTGCGGTCGCGGGCGACTGGACCTCCTTTCTTGGATCCAACGGCATGCTGGTTTCATCCGAGACGAAGCTCCTCCGAGAGTTCCCGCCGGGCGGTCCGCGCCTTGTGTGGGACGTGTCGAAGGGCGAGGGCTACGCCGCCCCCGTCGTGGAAGGCGACCGGCTGGTCCTCTTCCACCGCGTCGGCGACGCGGCGGTGGTCGACTGTCTGCACGCTGCCGATGGACGCCGTTTCTGGAGGCATGCCACGCCGACCGCCTATGCCGACCGATACGGATACAACGGAGGTCCGCGCTGCAGCCCCGCCATCGCCGCAGGCCGCGTGTTCACGCTGGGGGCCGACGGGGAACTGCAGGCGCTCGACCTTGCGTCCGGCGCCGTGTTGTGGCGTCGCGAGTTGTTGAAGGAATTCGGGCTCAGGCAGAACTTCTTCGGGGTGGGCGCGACACCGCTGGTGGAGGGGAGCAACCTCGTGGTCAACGTCGGCGCGCCGGGAGGGCCGTGCGTCGCGGCATTCGACCTGCGAACCGGCAGGCTGGCGTGGGGGGCGGGAACGGAGTGGGGGCCGGGCTACTCGACGCCTGTCGCCGCGACGATCCACGGGCGACGGCTCGTTCTCGTGTTCGCGGGCGGGGAGAGCGATCCCCCGGTCGGGGGTCTCCTGGCGGTGGATGCGACGGATGGCCGCGTCGCTTTTTCGTTTCCGTGGCGCGGGAAGCGTCGCGAGTCCGTCAATGCGGCCCCGCCGGCCGTTCTGGGCGACCGTATCCTGCTTTCGGAGTGCTACGGCGCCGGCGGCGTGATGCTGCAGGTGGAGGCTTCCGGAGGTTGCCGGCCGGTGTGGACGAACGAGAGCTTCGGCCTGCACTTCATGGCGCCGGTGGCGAAGGGCGACCACATCTACGGGGTCGACGGACACGGGCCGGGCGATGCGTTTCTCGTCTGCGTCGAGGCCGCCACCGGCCGCGAGGTGTGGCGCACGAAGCCGCGCTGGAAGGAAACCGTGGCAACGGCCGACGGCCCCCGCGAGATCACGGGAGGAACGATCCGGTGCTCGATGCTCGCCGTCGACGGTCGCGCGCTATGCCTGGGCGAACTCGGCCACCTGCTCTGGCTCGACTTGAATCCCGCGGGCTATCGCGAACTATCCCGCGCGTGGCTGTTCGCGGCGCAGCAAACCTGGACGCCGCCGGTCGTCAGCCGCGGCCTGCTCTACGTCTGCCAGAACGAGCGCGATCCGTTCCGGGGCACGGGACGGCGCGTGCTCTGTTACGACCTGCGCGAGCCCGCGCCTTGAGACCCCGCGCGGGGAACGGGATCCCGTCAGCGCATCTGCACACGCGGCCGCCCGCCTAGTTCCGCACCTCGACCTCGCCGATGCGATGGAAGCCGTTCCCGTCGCGCAGGTCCGGCTTCAGGGCGACCCTCACATCCCGGGCGGCCTAGCCGGGCCTGCCATGTGCATCGGTAGACCGGATGCTGCCTGACCGGGACCGGCAAGGCAATCCGGGAAGAGGGTGGAAAAGCAAAACCCCCGCGGGTTGCCCCGCGGGGGTCTTGCTTTTTCGGAGTGCCGGTTACTTCAGCAGCGGCACGAAGTTCTTGAGCACGGGCGCGATGACCAGGGCCACCACGCTCATGAGCTTCATCAGGATGTTCAGCGAGGGGCCGGCGGTGTCCTTGAAGGGATCGCCCACGGTGTCGCCGACCACGGCCGCCTTGTGCGCCGCAGAGCCCTTGCCGCCGAGCGCGCCGCCCTCGATGTGCTTCTTGGCGTTGTCCCACGCGCCGCCGGCGTTGGCCATGAAGAGGGCCAGCATGACGCCCGTCACCGGCACGCCCGCGAGCAGGCCGCCGAGCATCTCCTTGCCGAAGACGAAGCCGACGAGGACCGGCGTGACGACGCCCAGCAGGGCCGGGACCGTCATCTTCTTGATGGCCGCGGCGGTCGAGATGTCGACGCAGCGGGCGTAGTCGGCCTTCACTCCCTCCTTGCCTTCGAGCAGGCCGGGGATGGTCTTGAACTGGCGGCGGACCTCCTCGACCATCGCGAATGCGGCCTGTCCGACGGCGTTCATGGCGAAGGCGGAGAAGAGGAAGGGCATCATCGCGCCGACGAGCAGGCCGGCGCAGACGTTCGGATCCATGACGTCGATGCGCTCGAGGCCGACGGTCTGCCCGAAGGCCGCGAAGAGCGCGAGGGCCGTCAGCGCCGCGGAGCCGATTGCGAAGCCCTTGCCGATCGCGGCGGTGGTGTTGCCGCAGGCGTCGAGCTTGTCGGTGCGCTGGCGGACTTCCTTCTCGAGATGCGCCATTTCGGCGAGGCCGCCGGCGTTGTCGGCGATCGGGCCGTAGGCGTCGACCGCGAGCTGGATGCCCGTTGTGGCCAGCATGCCGAGGCCGGCGATGGCGATGCCGTAGAGGCCGGCCATCTTGTAGGCGACGACCAGGGCGGTCGCGAGGACGATCGTCGCGAAGCCCGTCGAGAGCATGCCGTTGCCGAGACCGGCGATGATGTTCGTCGCCGCGCCGGTCGTGGAGGCATCCGCAATCCGGTTCGACGGGCCCTTGCCCTCGGCCGTGTAGTACTCAGCGAGGAGGCCGATGACGACGCCCGCGCCGAGGCCGGCGATCGTCGCCCAGAAGACACCCATCGACTTGAAGACCAGGCCGCCCATCGTGTACGTGGCCGGGCAGTACCGCTGAATGATGAAATAGGAGACGACCGCCGTTGCGATCGCGGCCGCGAAGGTGCCCATGTTCAGGGCCGTCTGCGGGTTGCCGCCTTCCTTCGTCTTCACGAAGAACGTGCCCGAGATGGAGAAGATGATGCCGACGGCGGAGAGGAGGATCGGGAGGAAGACGAGCTTCAAGTGCTCGGCATTGCTCGCCAGGGTCGC
>CAYXFW010000464.1:0-3189 GCA_964464305.1 uncultured Verrucomicrobiota bacterium | reverse complement strand
CCGAGTGCTACGGCGACCACCTCTCCGAACGGCGGATCGGCGACTACCTGCGCCGGCGGGGACGCGACGGATGGATCGTCGCCACAAAATTCGGGCACCGGTTCCACGGGTTCATGAACCGTTCGTGGGATTCCTCCGTGTCCGCGGTTCGCGACCAGCTCGAAGGCTCGCTGCGCGCGCTTGGAGCGGACGCGATCGACCTCTACCAGTTCCATTCCGGATCCGACGAGGCCTTCCAAGAGGACGCCCTCTGGGCGTTTCTCGCGGAGCAGAAACGCGCGGGTCGCATCCGCCACCTCGGCCTTTCCATCCGGGGCGCGGGCAGCGCCTTGCAGGTCCGCCGGGCCGCCGACGTGGGCGCGGAGTCGCTGCAGGTGGTCTATAACCGGCTGGACCGCCGTCCCGAGGCGGACGTGTTCCCGTCGGCGCGTCGCGAAGGCCTCGGCATCCTGGCGCGCGTCCCGCTGGCGAGTGGGTTCCTGTCCGGCCGCCATGCGCCCGGCGCGGTGTTCCCGGCGGACGATGTGCGCTCGACCTTCGAGGCCGCCGCAACCGCCGCGCGACTGGACGAGGCGCGCCGCATCCTGGCCTCCGAGGTCCCCGCAGGCATGCCCGCGGCGCAGTGGGCGCTGGCGTGGTGCCTGCGCGAGACGGCGGTGAGCGCGGTCATCCCGGGATGCCGGTCGGTCGAACAGGTTGAATCCAACGCGAAGGCGGCGGATATTGTGCTGCCGGCCGACGGGGCGTGATGTCGATGCGGATCGAACCGGCGGCCGGGCGTAGGCGTGGCGGGACGGCCTTTTTGCCGTCCGGAAGGCGATGGGAAACAAAATGAACGTTCGAAACCGTCCGATGAAACTGGCTGCGGCGATGGTGGCCGCGGGGGTGGGAGCCGCAGTTGCGGCGGAGACGGGGAGGCCGGGAATGGATCTGAAGCCGGGCGACGTCAAGATCTTCTCCGTCGAATCCAATGCGGTTGTGACGCTCCCGCGCGTCCTCAAGAGCGACGACGAATGGAAGCTGCAGCTCACGCCGGAGCAATTCACTGTTGCGCGCCAGGGCGGGACCGAGTGCGCGTTCACCGGCGAGTTCTACAAGCACAAGGGCGACGGACTCTATCGTTGCATCTGCTGCAACACGGCGCTGTTCCGCGCGGCCGACAAGTTCGAGTCGGGCACCGGATGGCCCAGTTTCTTCCAGCCGGTGCACAAGTTGAACCTGCGCGAAATCAAGGACCGGAGCCACGGGATGGTGCGCGTCGAGATTCGCTGCTCGCTGTGCGACGCCCACATGGGCCACGTGTTTCCCGACGGTCCGAAGCCGACGCGCCTGCGGTACTGCATCAACTCGGCCGCCCTCAAGTTCGAAGCGGCGCCCGCCGCGGCGAAAAAGTAGCCGCGCCCGCGCCCGCCCATGCCGAATACGCTCGTCCATCTCGGCGTCCAGGGTCTTGCGACGCGGGCGGGCTGGCGCGGAGCGGACCTTGCATGGGTCTACGTCGGATGTGTGATTCCCGACCTGCCGTGGATCGCGCGGCGCGTCGTGCCCGCCTTGGCGCCCTCGGTCGACCTGCTCGACCTGCACCTCCATACGGCGGTGCAGGCCTCGTTGGCCTTCTGTCTGCTCCTCTCGGCCGCCGTCGCCGTCCTGGCCCCGCGGTCCCGCCGTGTCTTCGCCCTGCTCGCGGCGACGTCGCTGGCGCATCTGCTGCTGGATACGGTGGAAATCAAGTGGGACAACGGCATCCATCTCCTCGCGCCCTTCAGTTGGCGCCTGACGCAGTTCGGATGGGTCTGGCCGGAGAGCGCAGGGATCCACGTCCTGACGGTCCTCGGGCTCGCGGCCGTGCTCGCGCAGTGGCGGACCGCCACGCGGGGACCGCCGCTGCTTCGTCCTTTCTCACCCGGCCGGGTCGCCATCGCGGCCGTGCTGGCGTCGGCATGGCTGGCGTTGCCGGTCGTCTGGACCGGCGCGCTGGAGGCATCCGGGATGCAGGGTGTCGCGATCCTGCGCGACCGGGCGCACCGGACGGGCCGGCCGGTCACGCTGGACCGCGTGCCGCTGATCCGGGGCGGGGAGGGGGATTCGGCGGTCGCGATCGACGGCGGCCGCGTGGCGCTGGAAGGCGCCCGCGCGGAGCGCGGCGGGCTCGTCTCCGTCCGCGGCGTGTTCACGGCGACCGACCGCATTCGCGTCGAACAACTCCGCGTGCATCCGGGCGGCCTTCGCGAGACGCAGACCGTGACCGGGCTCGCGTTGGCGGCGGCGGTTGTCGCATGCCGCCTGTTCCGCCGGCGGGACGCGGCGGAGGACTCCGGTCATGCCGCCTGACGCGCCCGCGGTGTTTGCCTGTACGGGCTGCGGCGACTGCTGCCGCTGGCCGGGCCACGTGCTGCTGACCGATGCGGACATCGTCCGCCTCGCCGCGGCGCTGCGCCTCGACGAGCGGACGTTCGTCGAACGCCACACGCGGCTGGCCTCCAACCGTGCGCAGTTGAGCCTCCGTGAGACGCCGGATGGCGCCTGCGAATTCCTGTCCGGAAACCGCTGCGCGATCTACGCGGCCCGTCCGGACCAATGCCGCGACTTCCCGCGCGCATGGCGCGTGAAAGGTTGCCGGGTGGAGGAGGGAAAGGACGCGGAAAACTCCACACTCCAGGGAAGCAAGAAGCAAGAAGGAAGAAGGGGAGAAGTAAGAACGTCCTGTCTGCTTCCGTACTTCGACTTCCCCGGGCGTGGAGCGGTCAGGGTTCCGGGCCATCCGCGCCGGATGTGGTCGTTCCGGAGCGGGACCGGGTCGGCGCCTGGTATTCCGTGCGGCGGACGCTGTAGGTCTTGATGTCCCCGGCGGCAAGATCGAAGCGTGCCGTCTGGGACGTCTGGCGGTCGAGATCGGCCGAGGTGTACAGCGCGACCTCGTAGCGGCCGGGTTCCAATTCGAAGATCATCTGGCCGACCCGGTCGAAAACCGTCCGGTGGACGATGTCATAGCGCGAGCCGCGGATTTCGGACGCGGCTTTCTTCCCGGCGTACTCCACGTACCGGCCGAACGCGATCCAGCGCGCGCCTTCCGAGGGCAGCAGGGGATGAGAGTAGACAAGAATGGCCTTGGTCTTGTCCGCCCCGATGGCCTCGGCCTGGATCGTGCGCACGGGAGCCGGTTTTGCCGCCGGGGCTTGGACGGCCGCC
>CAYXFW010000463.1:0-3190 GCA_964464305.1 uncultured Verrucomicrobiota bacterium | reverse complement strand
CCAGCCGGAGCATCTTCTCCCGCGCGCCGGCGGAATCGATGACGGCCCGCACGTTGCCGGCGAAGGGGAAGTACATCGCCGCGATGACGTTCCGGTTCGTCACGTCGCCCGCGATGGCCTTGCCCCAGGCGCCGGGATCCGTGACCGGCGTCACGGTCCCGGCTGCGGCCGCGGCGAGGATGTCGGATGCCTCCATCAACTGCTCGACCAGCCGCGTCGAATTCGTGCCGACCCCTTCCATGACCGTCCGCGCATCCTTGTCGCCCAGCACGCGGACCAGTTCGTTCGTCATCAGGCTCAGGCGGATCGGCTCGACGCGTTTCTCCAGGAGGAACACGAGCGCGGCCTGCCCGTCCTTGAGCAGGATGGCCCGGCCGCGCTGCATGTCCGCCGAGACGAGTTCGATCCCGCGCCGCCGCTGGCCGAGCGCGATCCAGAAGCTCTCGCCACCGGCCTCCTCCAGCCCGATGGAGAAACCCGACGGCCCGCCCTCGACCATCGCGCTCATGCGCAGGTTCGCCGCGAAGTTCGTCGTGGACTCGGCGGTCTGGTGGCCGCGCTCGACGTCGACCAGCCGCCGGATGAACCAGTCGATGCCGAATGCCTTCTCCGCCTGCATCGCCGTCTGGAAACCCACGCATGGCGGAAGGGCGTCGAGGCGCGCGCCGAGCCCCGCGAGCACGTCCGGCGGGAGCAGCGCAAGGTTCGTGCTCAGGGCGTCCATCGAGCGGTGCCGCATCGCGGACTCGATGAGACCCGACACCAGGGGCCAGCCGTCCCCCGCATGCGCCGCCGAGCGCAGCGCGTCCTCATGCCATGCGACGAAGGCCTCCGGATCGGCGCTCTTCACGCGGTCGCCCTCCCACGCGGCCGCGCCGGCCAGCCTGTTGAGCGGCTGGAGGTGGGGCAGGAGCGCCTGGAAAGTCATCGTTTGCTTCTCGAGGCTGACGCCCCAGTCGCACGCCGGCATGCGCGCGGCCGTCCGGTAGAGCCCCATCGCGGGGGCGAGTTTCGCGCTCAGCGCGGCGGGATCGGCCGGCGACGCCTGCCCCTGGAGGAGCTTCTCCTCGTCCTGAGACAGTTCCGGCATCGCCGCAAACGCGCGCCGGTAGACGTCAGCCGCGTTGGGCGGCGAGGCGGACGCGGGGGGTTCGTCCGCTCCATCCGCCGCCGTGCCGGCGACGACCGCAGCCAGGATCAGGACCACCCGCACCCCATGCGCCTTCATGCCGACAGCGTGGGAAAATCCGGCCGGAAGCGCAAGCCGGAGAAAGGCGGCCTCCATCCGGGTCGGCGGCCGTCACGGCTTGGCGGTGCCGAAGACGCGGCGGATGGCTTCGAGATGCGCCTGACCGTCCTTTTCCTCCGGGAGAAGGTACGCGCCTTCCGTCCACTCGTTCCATGCGTAGACGAGCACGGCAAACGGTTGACGCGGGTCGCGCCGGATGAACTGCGAGGCGTCACGCAGCAACTGTTCGAACTTCGCGGGGGTGGCGTCGACCACGACCGCCGTGTACGGGTACTCGGGATAGCCCAGTTTCGGCGAGACGGGGAAGGGCCATGCAACGTCGGGCCGGCAACGGGGCGTGGCGTCCCAGCCCCTCGACACGACCGGAACATTCACCAGCGGGGCGGCGAGCATTCTCTCCCAATGCTGGCGGTGCGCCGTCATGACATCGTCATAGCTCTCGGTGCCATCCGGACGGACCTTCTTGGCGGAGTTCACATTGTAGCGGCTGGTACTCCGGAAGCCGGCCTCCTTCAACTCCGCGGCAACCGCAGGGTCGGAGACCATGCCATTCCAGTGCATGGGAGGCAGCCCTGCCTGACGAAGCCGGGCGTCGATCTTCTGAAACACCTCGAGCGTCTGACGGGGGCCGCCCAACTCCTTCACGAAACGCTTCGCCTCGAAGATGCTGAAGAAAAGTCCTCCGTCGACACGCCAGTAATTGGGCTCGCGGAAGTAGTGCTCGATGCCGTAGTCGATCACGCGCTCCAGATCGCGAGGCGAGTGCCGCGATGGCAGCCAGACAGTACGGGGCTCCCCAAATGCCGGACAGAACTGGTCCCGGCGGTTGTGGTTGGCCCACATCAGGGCGAACTTCATGCGGCCGCGGTTGGGGGCCTTGAGGAAGCCCTGTTCCAACGCCTCTTCCATGTTCTTGACGCCGCTGTACCAGTACCAATCGAACAGGAACACGTCGATTCCATGGTCGGCCGCAAGGTCGATTTCCCGCGCCGCCCATGTGGGATCGCTCTCGTCGAAACAGCCCCAGGTCGGCTTGAGCGGCTGGTGATGGCCGGGGAAACGGGGTACCGCGGCCTTCATGCCCTCCCATTCCGTCCATCCTTCTCCCTTCCACGCCACGCCGTGGTCGTACGTGTGCCAATGCGGGTAATAGACGGCGACAACGTCCGGTCGCGCGGCATTCGTCCCCTCCGCGGCACAGGCCTGCAGGGAGCCGACAAGGATCCCCACGCCTGCCGCCAGTCCAACGAGCAGACGCAAGGGGGTTCCGTTTCGTGATGGGTCTCTTCGGCCGGAGTTCATGAGTGTCTCCCTGGACGCCTTCCCACCCGGCCCCTGAAGACGCCGTACAGGGGCTTGGACCGCGCAGCCCGTGTGCCGGCAGTCTTCACGCAGACCAGTATAGTCCCGGCGCAGGTTTCGATCCAGAGCCTTGTTTCCATATCCGAGCTCGGACATGACGCAGCCGGGGTCCGGTTCGCTCGGCACGGCTCGCTTGACACGCCCCCCCCGATCTGGTGCGCTGCACGGCGTGGAGTCGGTCCATCGCTCTGGCCCTTCCGGTCGCAAGCCCAGGGCGCCCGATTCGCGGTTCAATGTCCGACACCGGGAGGCACGCCCTTGAGCTGGTTGCTCTACGCACAGTTGAGCCTGATGATGTTCCTCCAGTTCGCCGTCTGGGGCGCGTGGTCGCCCGTGCTGGCCTCGCGTCTGCTCGGACCCCTCAAGATGAGCGGCAGGCAGACCGGATGGATCTACGGGACGATCTACATCGGCTGCATCATCGCGCCGCTGATCGCCGGTCAGATCGCCGACCGGTGGGTGGCGACCCAGCATTTCCTGGCCGCAGCGCACTTGGTCGGCGGGGGGCTGCTCCTCGCCGCGGCGCGCCAGCGGAGTTTCGGCCGGCTGTTCGCCATCATGCTCCTGTACGCGCTCGCC
>CAYXFW010000462.1:0-3193 GCA_964464305.1 uncultured Verrucomicrobiota bacterium | reverse complement strand
GTCACTACGAGTTCTTCAACGGGAGTGTGATCCTTGGCGCCATGTCGGGCATGATGATTCGTGAGCGTCTGGCCCAACCCGCCGCAAAACCGTATGTAAGTCCGCGGATTGTGCCGATGAATCCGGACGAAGCGCGGCCGGCGGCCATGTCGCGGCCGGCGGTTCTTCGAGATCCAGGTTGACGTCTCCCGACCCGATCTTTCAAAACGAAGCGACATGACTGCAAGCGAACAGAAGCGTGCCGCTGTGCTGTTAGCCAGCCACAATCGTGTCGGCCTGACCCTGAAGTGTCTGGGTGCGATTCGCGATGCCGAATGGCCGCCGGCGATCAGCTACAAGGTCTTTCTGGTCGATGACGGATCGACGGACGGAACGCGGGAGCAGGTCTCTCTGAGGTTTCCGGATGTCAGCGTGATTCTCGGCACTGGAAAACTGTTCTGGTGTAATGGTATGCGGCTGGCTTGGAACCGCGCAGCTTCCGAAGACTTCGACTTCTACCTCTGGATGAACGACGACACGCTTCTCTGCCGGGAGGCCATCGGCGATGTCTTTCGAACTTTTCAGGCGGAAGTGCGTTCGAGTGGCGAGTCCGTGATTGTGGTCGGGTCGTGCCGGGATCCAGAGAGTGGCGGCCACAGTTACGGGGGGCTGCTGCGGACAGGACTCAATCCATCCCGTTTGATACCCGTGATCCCTGGCACGTCGCCGAAATGCTGCGACACCTTCACGGGGAACATCGTTCTCGTGCCGCGACACGTGTATCAAGCAGTCGGTGGGCTCAGATCCTACGCGCACAGTCTCGGCGATAATGACTACGGTCTGAGGGCCGGCCGCGCTGGATGTCGTATCGCTATCTGCGCCGGGTACCAAGGAAGTTGCAGGGCCAACTATTATGGCGGTCGGTACTATGGCCTTCCATTCTCATCGCGGATGAAGCGGCTGTTTGATCGTAAGGTCTTTCCGCCCATCTCGTGGCTTCGGTACCAGTTGGCACATGCGGGCTTGATGGGCCTGCTGTACTGGGCGCGCAGCCTTACTGCGCATCTCATGAGGGCGCTGGGTGGCGGCAGCTGCGCGGCGATTCTCGCGCGGCTTTCATCGCGCTCGACAGGGAGGACCTCGTGATTCCTCCAGAGACCGAAGATGTTCCGGTCACGTTGTTCACCTACAACCGGGCTCCCACAGTGGCACGGACCTTGGAATGCCTTCGCCGTGAGCCGCCCCGCATTCTTTACGTCTTCAGCGATGGGCCCCGAGATCGTTCCGATGCCGAGTTGGTGAATCAGGTGCGCGTGTTGATCGGGGCCATCGACTGGTGCGAGACGCGCGTGGTCTGTCGGGAGGAGAACATGGGGGTGGACGCATCCGTGCTCGACGGGGCCACGCGGGTGTTCCAGCGGCATCACGCGGGAATCTTCCTTGAGGATGACCTCGTGTTTGTCCAAGGTATGTATGCATACTTGCGGGGCGCCCTGCATGCATACCGCCGCGATCCCCGAGTGATCAGCGTGACCGGGTGGACCCATCCGATGGCCATCCCTCGTGATGTCGGGACGCAGCCCTATTTCGAGGGGCGAAGCTGTAGCTTGGCTTGGGGCACATGGCGGGACAGATGGGCGGGTATGACGGACACCGCGGAAACGATGGCCGGCACTTGTTTGCGCCGTGGGATCGATTGCTATCGATACGGGGCGGACGTAATGCGGATCGTCAGAGCTTCTCGGAACGGACATGAGACATGGGACGCCCGTTTTGGGTTGCTTCACCTTCTCCGTGGGGGGCTTTGCATGCGCCCCCCGTGGAGCATGGTCGACCATGTGGGGTGGGGAGAGAGCGCCACCCACGCGGGGCATGCCTTGGAACTTTCGAACTACCCGCTCCGGGCCTGCCCCCCCATCCCTGAGAAGTGGCCGGATCCCCGTGAGCACCCCTATTCCGCTCGGCTCTGGCGGGCCCTGCGGGGGGGGCATCCCGTCCGGGACGTGGGATCCAATGTTCTATACCTTGCCAATTACGTTCGGAGATTGGCGGTTCGAAGGCGGAGAGCTCGAGAATTACGAACGATGGGCGGCGTCGCGGAGAATGGTCAGGCGAACGGAACAGGAACATCAGCATGAAACTTACCGTTGCCGAGAAGCTTGTTCGCTTGCGTCGCTACCGATTCCTTGGCAAGTTCGGATCCCGCGCACTGAAGCTGCTGGGGGCCGACATCCCCGTCGATGTCAAGATCGGGCAGAACTTCCATCTCGCCCACCCTGTGGGCGTCGTTATTCATCATGCATGTGTCATCGGCGATGGTGTGACGATCCTCTCTTGCGTTACTGTGGGGCAGGCGGATGCCTATCGACGCACAGAGAGTAAGTTCAAGGGATTCATCATTGAGGACCAGGTGGTCCTCGGTACCGGGTGTAGGGTCCTAGGAAAAGAGGGCATACTACGCGTCGGCAAGGGGACTGTCGTGGGCGCAAATGCGGTGCTACTGCAATCCACGGGAGAGTGGGAAGTGTGGGCGGGGATACCGGCCCGGTGTATTGGCAAGCGCAAGCTTGAGGGGAAGCTTGTGGGCGACTGGGAGGACTGATCGACCATGAAACCTATGGCTTCCAATGCTCGTGTCCTTGTGACCGGCGCCGGGGGATTCATCGGATCCCATGTGGTGGAGCAGTTGGTGGCCGCCGGGACAAGGGTGACCGCGTTGGTGCGTTACACCTCCCATGGCGGCGCGGGACATCTGGATGGACTGCCTCGCGATGTGCGGTCCGGGATCGAGGTGGTCCGGGGAGATCTCCGCGACGGCCATTTCCTGATGAGGACGGCGAAGGGTGCCGACGCGATCGTCCACTTGGCTGCGCTGATCGGGATTCCGTACTCCTACGTCGCCCCTTCGGACTACGTGGCGACCAACGTCCAAGGCACGTTGAATGTCCTGGAGGCGGCCCGCGCCCACGGCGTGGGGCGGATCGTCCACATCAGCACCAGCGAGGTCTACGGGACCGCGCAGTACCGGCCGATCGACGAGAAACACCCCCAAGTCGGCCAGTCGCCCTATTCGGCGAGCAAGATCGGCGCGGACAAGCTGGCCGAGAGCTATCACCGTAGTTTCGGTGTGCCCGTCGTGACCGTGCGCCCGTTCAATACGTACGGGCCCCGGCAATCGGCGCGGGCGATCGTTCCGACGATTCTCTCCCAACTG
>CAYXFW010000461.1:0-3194 GCA_964464305.1 uncultured Verrucomicrobiota bacterium | reverse complement strand
AACCCGAGCACGAAGTCCGTCGAGACGTCCAGCGAGGGCTGAAGAACGGGATCGTCCGTGTAGAGCTGTCCCCGCCAGATGTATTTCGACCACAGACTGGTGTCGAACGTCGCCTCGGCCGCGCCGGCGGCCGTCGCGATGAGCACGGCCATCGCAACGCCCGCCGCCATCGCCCGCGGCACCGCGCGCGTCACAGCAGCCCCCACGGCCCGCGATAGGCGCGGGATCGCATCCGGTTTGCCTGCAGATCGTCGAGGAACGCCTCCTTTGCCGGGTCCCACTTCAGGGGCCGGCGAAGCTGCATGGCGATGTTGCCGAGGTTGCAGACCGTGGTCGTGCGGTGGCCGATCGCCAGGTCCGCGACGGGCTTCGCGCGGCTGCGGATGCAGTCGAGAAAGTTCTCCATGTGCGCCAGACCGCTGTCGCCGCCCTTGCCCGGACCGCCCCCGACCTTGAGCAGCGTGTCGTCGCTGGCCTTGAGCTTGGAGCGGGACACATCGATCCATCCCTTCTCGCCGAAGAACTTCACGTTGCCGTCGTAGACGCCGTCGGTGCGCGTGCGGACGCGCATGCGGACGCCGCCCGCGTATACCGCCGTGAAGTCGACCCGCGTCGGGGCCGTGAAGAGACCCGAGCTGGGGAATTCGCCGGAACCGGAGATCCCGACCGGTCCCGTTTCGTCCGCGCCCAACGCCCACTGGGCAATGTCGATGTAATGCGCTCCCCAGTTGGTCGTCTGGCCGCCGGCATAGTCCATGATGTAGCGGAACTGGTAGTGCGTCCGCTGGCGCGCATACGGCGCCCACGGCGCCGGTCCGAGCCAGAAGTCGTAGTCGAGCCCCTCGGGCGCGGGCTCGGGCGACCACGTCGCGCCGACGTACTTGTTGTTCGCCGGGATCAGGATATCGATGCGGTCAACCTTCCCGAGCTGCCCCTGGGCGATGAGATGAGCGACGTAGCGGAAGCTGGCGTCGGACCGCTGCATGGTGCCCGTCTGCCCGACCCGCCCGTGTTTGCGGAGCTCGTCCACGAGGACCCGGCCCTCGCGGATGCTGTGAGTCAGGGGTTTCTCGACGTATACGTCCTTGCCGTTGCGAATCGCATCCAGCGCCGTCAGCGCATGCCAGTGGTCGGGCGTGGAGACGACGATCGCGTCGATGTCCTTCCTCCGCGTGATCTCGCGGAAATCGCCGACCGCCGCACAGCCCGCGTCGCCCTGGCCGGCGTCGACCTTCTGCGCCGCTTTCGCCGCGACGATACGGTCCACATCGCAGACGGCGACGATGCGCGCGCCCTTCGCCCGCAGCTTCAGCACGCGCTCGATGTTGCTCGCGCCCATGCCGCCGACGCCGACGAAACCGAACACCACCTGCTTGCCCGGGGCGTCGGCACCCAGCACGCGCGACGGCATGATCTGCGCAAGAGCCAGCGCGCCGGCCGCGGAGGACGAGGTCCTGAGGAAACTCCGACGGGTCACCGGGTTCATACCGCACCTCCACCGAAGGCCGCGCGCGCTGCGATCGTGCCGGCCAGCCCGTCGCGGGCGCGGCCGGACAGCTTGGAAAGAGCCGACTGGAGGGCCGAGTCAACCTCCGGGCCCGGGATGCTCTCCAGCGCGTACCGCGCGGCATCGCTCGTCTTCTCGTCCCCCAGCAACGGGGCGAGGGCCGCCGCGGAAGCCGCCGACCCAATCACGGCCAGCATGCGGCAGGCGAAATCGCGGCCGGCGGCTGTGCAACCGGGGTCCTTCAGGATGCCGAGGACCTTCTTCTCCAACGCGGCATACTGGCCGGGGTCGGCGTCGAAGATCAACGTCTGGAGGCCGGAGGCATACGTGCGGTCCCCGCCGAACTCCATCTTCGCGGCCTCGAGCCAGGGATCGGGCGACTTCTTGAATGCGTCCATCCGCTCGTCCGCGTCGGCGTTCTTCAACGGATCGTTCGCCGCCCGCCTGTCCTGGGCCTGCACGACTGCCGCGGCGAGTCCCGCCGCCAGCGCGAGGCCGGCTGTTGTTGGTTCGTTCATCGGGGGTGCTCCGGAGGTTTCGGGTGTCATGTGTCAGGAAGGAGGAGTTTCAAGTTCCAGGTTTCAAGTTTCAAGTTGGAGGGCCGCTACTTCAGCTCGCGGATCTTCAGGTTACGGTAGGAGACCTCGTCGTTGTGGTCCTGAAGGAGCAGGTGGCCGTCGGGCCATTCGCCGAAGCCGGCGATCTTGGAGAACTTGCTCTTCGCAACGGCGGCGCGATAGGCCTCGGATCCGCGCTCGTAGTCCACAACCTTGGCGCCGTTGAGCCAGTGCTCGACGTGCCGCCCCCGGACCACGAGCCGCGCGGAGTTCCATTCGCCGATCGGGTTGACCTTCTTGTCCTTTGCGGCCGGCAGCACGTCGTAGAGCGAACCGACGGTCCGGTTGCCGTCCAGCCCGAGCTTGGCGTCCGGGTGGTTGTCGTCGTCGAGCACTTGGAACTCGCAGCCGACGCCATGGCCTCCCTGCGCGCGCGAGGGGTCGATGAAATACTTCAGCCCGCTGTTGGCGCCCTTCGTGAGGCGGAACTCGAAGACGAGCTCGAAGTCGCCAAACCTGTCCTTCGTGATGATGTCGCCGGACTTGGAGGCCTTGCCGATCGTCAGCGTGCCGTCCACCGCCTTCCACCCGGCGCCGATCTCGGGCTTCGCGAGGCCCTTCCATGCGTCGAGGGTCTTCCCGTCGAACAGCAACTTCCAGCCCTCCGCCGTCTCCCTCGAGGTCAGCGTGTTGAAGTCCGCCGCCCCCGCGACGCATGCGACGAACCACGCGCCCGCCATCCACCCGGTCATCCGTTTCATCCTGAGATCTCCCCGGCCCTCCCGCGCGACGACTCGCAAGAATGCCGCGCGAATCCTAGCACTCCACGCGCCACGGATAAACCCCGAATCGCCAGCCCGAATCGCCAGCCTCGCGGCCCAGGGGGACATGGAAAAGGGATGAAGGCTGTAGGCTATTGGCTGTAGGCTATAGGCCGTGGGCGGGAGGATCGGCGCTGAGATCCGACGGCTGCCCGCACCCTGCCATCCGTCCTCAACGCCTCCGGCGCCCCCTCGCCCCTCGGCCCCCAGGTCTCTTCCAAGGGTTGGAACTCCGGCCACCATCGTCGTCCAAGCCCCCCCTGTGCCAATAAGAGTGAGACACGAACCTGAATCAGGATGGGGGGGCGC
>CAYXFW010000460.1:0-3210 GCA_964464305.1 uncultured Verrucomicrobiota bacterium | reverse complement strand
GCTCCCGGCCCGCGACCGCCGCGGCGGCGTGGGTGCGGAGGACGGCGGCCACGCTTTCGATGGCCGGTTCGATATCGGGTCCGTAATGGATCGTCACGCCGCGCGGGGGGTGGGCGGCCGTGGCGGCGTCGACGATGGCGTCGCACAGTTCCGGAAGTCCCTGCCCCTTGTGCCCCACCGTGGTCACGATCGGCGCGCCGAGCAGGACGGAAAGCCGCGGCAGGTCGAACTCCATGCCGCGGGCCCGGGCCAGGTCGCTCATGTTGAACGCCAGCACCAGCGGGAGGCCGAGTTCCATGATCTGGACGGCCAGAAAGAGGTTGCGCTCCAGGTTCGAGGCGTCGACGACCTGGACCACGAGGTCCGGCGCTCCGTCCGCCAGGTGGAGGCGGGCGACGCGCTCCTCGTCCGTGTAGGACGTCAGGCTGTACGTGCCCGGGAGGTCGGTGACGACGATCTCGTACCCCCGGTGGTGCAGCACGCCCTCCCGGGCCTCCACGGTGACCCCGGGGTAGTTCGCCACGTGCTGCCGCGATCCGGTGAGCAGGTTGAAGAGCGTGGTCTTGCCGGCATTCGGATTCCCGGCCAGCGCGACCCGGAGCCGGCGGTTCACGACGGGCTCCACGGTTCGACGTCCATCTTCTCCGCCATGCCCCGCCCGAGGGCCAGGCGCATTCCGCGAAGCGCCACGACCAGCGGACCGTGTCCCTCGCGGCGCATCACGCGCATCCGGATGCCGGGCACAAGCCCCATCGCCGCCAGCCGGGACCGGAGTTCCCGCCCCGCGTGGATGGCGGCGAGCCGGACATCGCGGCCCGTGGCGCAGGAGGCCAGCGTCACCGTTCCGCGCGCGGCAGGAGTCCGGGCGGGCGTCATGCGCCCCTCCCCCGCCGCGGATTTCCGGCGGACTTGATCCGGCGCAGAAGCCCGGGCCGCGTCCGCAGGATGGCGGTCACCGATGCCAGCCGCGCCGAAAGCTCCGGCGGGGCGCCGTGTTCCATGATGCACGCCGTCCGCTCGGCCTGCGCGGGCTTCAGCCCCAGCACCGTTTCCAGAAACTCGCGCAGCGACAGGTGGCGCCCGGCGACCCCCCGCGCGGCCGCCAGGCCGCGCCGGGTGAGCTTCGTCAAGCCGTAGGCCGTATGCTCCAGGAGTCCCCGGGCCGCCAGTTCCTTCACGGCGGCGGAGACGCTCGCCTGCCGGACCCGGAGCCGTTCGGCGATGTCGCGAGTGCGGGCCGCATGCCCATCGCGGACAAGGTGATAGATCGCCTCCAGGTAGTCTTCCTGGCTGGCGCTCAGCGGACGCTCGGCGGCTTCGGTGCGGCGGATCATGGAATGAAGTTAGCTGAGGCTAACTTTGTACGCGTTCCTGCCCCGCCCGTCAAGCCGGCTTGGATTCCGCTCCCCTTCCGGAATGGGCCGCGTTATGATTTCTTGCATGAGCATCCCCGTGTTTCCCCCGGGCGGCGTGCCGCGGTTGGCGCGGCGACCGTACCACGACCATTACTACGCGATGTTTTCGAGCGCCCTCGGCGGCATTGTCACCGATCCCGTTGCGATGACGGTGCCGGCGGACGACCATGTCGTCCACCGGGGCGACGGCGTGTTCGAGACGATCAAGTGCGCCGATGGGGCGGTCTATGGCCTGGCGCTCCACCTCGAGCGGCTCGCCGCCTCGGCCGGGCGGATCGGGCTGCGCGTGCCGGAGTCTCCCGAGGGTCTCGGCGACATCGTGCAGGAAACGATCCGCGCCGGGGGCCGTCGGGACTGCCTGGTCCGCGTGCTGCTCTCCCGCGGCCCCGGAGGATTCGGAGTGGGGCCGTCGGAGTGCCCCGAGCCCGGGCTCTACGTCATCGCCTACCGCCTGTCGCCCCCGTTCATGGAGGCGCACCCGGAGGGCGCCCGCGCCGCAGTTGTCGAAGTGCCGGTGAAGCCGGGATTCCTCGCCACCATCAAGACCTGCAACTATCTTCCGAATGCGCTCATGAAGGCTGCGGCCCAGGCCGCCGGGGCGGATTTCCCCGTGGCCTTCGACGAACGCGGCTTCCTGGCCGAGGGCGCCACGGAGAACCTTGGCATCGTCACGCCGGGGCGTGTGCTCCAACTGCCGCGGTCCGGCCGGATCCTCGACGGCATCACGGTCCGTCGCGTCCAGGCCCTGGCGCCGGCCGCGGTGCGCGCGGGCGTACTGGCTGCGATCGAGACGGTGGACATCCCCCGCGCGGCGCTGGACGAGGCGTCCGAGATTCTTGTCTTTGGAACCACCCCGGACGTGACCGCGGTCGTGCAACTGGACGGCCGTCCCGTCGGCACCGGCCGGCCCGGTCCCGCCCAGGCTGAGCTGAACCGTCTGCTCGTGGAGGACCTCCGCGCCAACGACGGCATGCGCACCCGCGTTCTGTAATGGGTGCACAGCAAACGGCACATGGCAAAGGACCTCTTCTGTAGCTGCGACCGCTGGTCGCGGCGGGCAAGCGCCCGGGTGCGCAGGAAGGCCGCAATCGGCGATCTACAGCGGACGGACCATGGCGGCGGGACCGTCGCCGATCCGGTAGAGATGTTCGCCGGCGTGGGGGACGAGGAGGATGCCTCCGGCCTCCCGGTTGGCGTACTCCGCGGGATTCATCGATGCGGGATCCCGGTAGCCAAGCCCGATCCGCCGGCAGCGCGTCTCGGGGATGCCGGTGGCGAGGGTGACGCGGATGCGGCAGCGCTCAACCCCGTTCTCGAACGTGCCCGCGCCGCGCAGGTGCGTCGAATGCGCCAGCACGCCCCAGGGATAGCCCTTGAACTTGTCCCACTGTTTCACGAAGTAATCGCGCGTGTGGTAGCCGATCTCGTCGAGCAGCTTTCCGTGCGTGTAGGAAATCTCGGTGATGTGCGGGGCATAGACGATCACCTCGCCGCCGTCCGCGACAACCGGTTCCATCTTGTACATGCCCTTGGCGCCGGTCCAGATGTCGTCGTACATCTCCGGCATGACCGAGACCACCGTCTCGAACGCCTTCGGAACCCACCGGATGTGGACCTGCGCGGAAAGGTCGGCCGCGTCCGACCACGCCGCCTCCGGGGGGCCGATGTAGAGGCCGGCCAGTCCGCCGCCCGCAGCGACCATGCACAGCGCCGTCTTCGGGGTCCGGACGCACGCGGCGGCGCGGTCGATCGCCTCGCGCACCGGCGTCCGCTTCAGGCCGATGATCTTCCAGTT
>CAYXFW010000459.1:424-3227 GCA_964464305.1 uncultured Verrucomicrobiota bacterium | reverse complement strand
CGGCGTTGTTCACGAGAATATCCAGGCGGTCGAAGGTCGCGCGCGCGGCATCCAGAATGCGGGCCGCCCCGGCGTCGGTGCCGACATCGGCATCGACCGTGGCCACGAGCCCGCCCGGCTCGTCGTCGAAATCGGCGGTGGCCCGGTCGAGGGCATCCGCCGAACGCGCCGCCAGCAAGAGGTCCGCGCCGGCGCGACGGAAAGCCAGGGCCAGTTCGGCGCCCAGGCCGCGCGACGCGCCGGTGATCACCGCGCGGAGACCGGCCAGGGGGCGGGGATCGCTCACGGGCGGTCCTCCGGCAGCCACGTGGCGTCGCGAAGGTAGTCGAGCGTGCGCAGGATGCCCTCGCGGATCGTCAGTCTTGGCCGCCATCCCAGCGCGCGGATCTTCGCGGTGTCGAGGAAGATGAACGGGCTGTCGCCGACCCACCCGCGCGTGCCGCCGCTGTAGTCGAGGCGTGGCGTCGCGCCGAGCGATGCGCAAATCCAGCGGATCGAGTCGTTGACCTCGCACGTCTCGTCGGTCCCCAGGTTGAAGAGGTTCACCTTCTCCGACGATTTCTCCATCGCGAGGAGGATCGCATCGATGCAATCCTGCACGTAGAGGTAGGACTTCCGCTGGTGGCCGTCGCCCAGCACGGCGAGTTCGGCCGGGTTGGCTCGGAGCTTCCGGTAGAAATCGAAGACATGGCCGTGCGAATAGTGCTCGCCGAGGATCGAGACGAACCGGAAGATCCACGCCTGCACGCCGAACCCCTCGGCGTAGGCCTGGATCAGGCCCTCGCAGGCGAGCTTCGACGCGCCGTAGAGCGACGTCTGGATCGGAAACGGCGCCGCCTCCGGCGTGGGAAAGACCTGCGGCTCGCCGTAGATGGACCCGGTGGAGGAAAACGCGATCCGACGGATGCCGTTCGCGCGCATGGCCTCGAGCACGTTGTAGGTGGCGATCGTGTTCTGCTCGAGATCCCGGCGCGGGTGCTGGGTGCCGAACCGGACGTCGGCGTTGGCCGCGAGGTGAAAGACGGTGTCGCATCCCGCGGCGGCCGCGGCCAGGGCGGACTCGTCCAGCAGGTCGCCGCGCACCAGCGCGAACCCAACGGCGCCGCGGACCGGTTCCAGAAATCGCTCCCGGCCGGTCGAGAAGTTGTCGTAGACACAAACCTCGTGACCGGCCGCGAGCAACCGGGCGACCAGGTTGCTGCCGATGAATCCCGCGCCGCCGGTGACGAGGGCCTTCATGATTCACCCCGTGCTTCCATCGCCGCATCTCCCGTTGTCCGCCGTCCACTCTGCCCCGTTTCCCGCATCAATTCCAGCACGGCCGTCTCGACGCGCGCGGCATCCAAACCGGACAGGCACGCCATGGGCGTCGCATGGGTGCAGACGATGCCGTGCTTCGAGAAGAAATAGCAGGGGCTGCAGGAAAGGCCGAGGCGGACGATGCGATGGGGCACTTTGTAGGGACCGGTTGCCGCGGGATCGGTCGGCCCCACGATTTCGACGGTGGGCGCGCCCACCGCGGCCGCTACATGGGTCAGCAGCGTGTCGCCGCAGACAAAGCACGCCATGCGCCGGACCAGCGCGGCGGTCGCCCGCACGGCCCCGTCGGGCGCCATGCCGATGCGGTCCGGCGGCAGACCACTCGCGACCACGATCTCCCGCCGCAGCGGAATCTCGTCCGCGCTCCCGAAGAGCACGAGGTACGCCTGGGGATCGGCGGCGGCCACACGGCGCGCGAGGTCGGCCCAGTGTGCAGGGGGCCATCGTTTGAGGGCAAGATTCTTCGTCGTGCCCGACCCCGGATGAAACCCAAACAGGCGGCGGCCCGCGGCAGGGGACGTGGCGCAGAACGCATCCGCGGCAGCCTCGTGTTCCGCGGCCAGATACAGGCGCGGGCGCGGGTCGGCGGATGCGAGCGGAAGTCCGAGCCCTTCGGTGAAGAGCCGGAGGTTGTTGTCCACGACGTGCAGGCGGCGGTCCTCCCGTATCGCGCGCGTCAGAAACCAGTGCGGATGCGCGCCGCAATCGCAGCAGAACTCGAAGCCCAGACGCTCGCGTGCGCCGATCAGCCGGGTGATGACGTTGTACTCGAGCCGGTTCTGCGGCATCACAGTGAACGACAGGTCGTAGCCGCGCCGGCGCATCGAGAGACAGTACGCGACGGACCGCGCGCGGCCCTCGCGGAGAAAGTCGAAGTGCCGCCAGGCGCGGACGGCGGGATTCCCCTCGAGAACCTCGCGCGGCGAGGCGCCCTGCATGGTGAGCACGTCGATCTCCGCCGCCGGGAAGGCGGTCCGCAGTTCGTGCAGGAGGGGCGTCGCCAGCAGCGTGTCGCCGGCACCGGCCAGGGAAAGGACCAGGATGCGGCGCGGCGGGCGCGGGTTCACGGCACGGCCCTCCGCCGGACCAGGCGGTGCGTGATCGCGAGCAGCACGACCAGCGCCGCGGAGTTGGCCGCCGCCATCATGCCGATCATCGCCCCGGCGTCGCCGGGGCCGAAGTGCCAGAGCGCGACGATGTAGCCGGCTGCAAGCGGGGCGAGCCACAGGAGGGACATCGCGGCATGACGCGCCCAGACGTACTGCGAGAGCATCATCGTCATCGCCAGCGGCACCACCGCCCACGCATAGGCCCGGAGGAGCCGCGCGTAGACCGGTCCTTCGACGCCGTACATCAGGCGGAGAGCGAGGTCCGGCGCCAGCGAGACCGCCGTCGCCCACCCCACGGTCAGCGCCAGGGCCAGCCCGACCGGCGCCAGAAGCGTCTTGAGATCGTTCGACACCACCGCCCGCGGGAACATCGC
>CAYXFW010000459.1:0-414 GCA_964464305.1 uncultured Verrucomicrobiota bacterium | reverse complement strand
CCAGCACGATCGGCATGGCGAGGAACAGATCGATGCGGCCGAGGATGGACGCCTTGCCGTAGCACCCGAGCACCGCGCCGTCCAGCAGTCGCGACATCAGAATCTGGTCGGCATTCATGAAGATGTACAGCAGCGCCTGCCCGATCGCGACGGGCCAGAAGTAGGCGTTGAACGGGCGAAGATCGAGCGGAAGCGACGGCTGCGACCCGAGGGCCCGTCGCACCGGGATGGCGCCCACGACGAGGCCTGCCGCGACGCTGGCGGCGAAGACCCCCAGCATGGCCGCCACTCCGCCGCCCGCCATGCAGACCGGCACCGCGAGCCCGAGCCGAACCAGGCCCGGCGCCAGACCGGCCGCCGCAAGCCACCCGAACCGCCGGGCGCCCTGCAACGCTCCATTCACCACCGGCGCGT
>CAYXFW010000458.1:0-3240 GCA_964464305.1 uncultured Verrucomicrobiota bacterium | reverse complement strand
ACGCTGCCCCGGCGCATCAGGTCGTTCAGGCGGCCCGGGGTCGCCACGAGGATGTGGACGCCGCGCGCGAGGGTGCGCATCTGGACATGGATCGGCGCGCCGCCGTAGACCGGCAGCACGCGGAGGTGCGGCGCGAAGCGGCCATAGTCGGCGAGATCCCTGGCGATCTGCAGACAGAGCTCCCGGGTGGGTGCCAGGATCAGGGCCTGGATCTGGTGCATCTCGGGGTCGGTGAGCTGCAGCAGCGGAAGCCCGAACGCGGCGGTCTTCCCGGTCCCGGTCTGGGCCAGAGCCACGAGGTCGCGCTGGCCCTTGAGGAGCAGGGGAATCACCTTGTCCTGCACCGGCGTGGGCGTTTCGAATCCAAGTTCCACCACCGCCTTCAGCAGGGCGGGGGATAATCCATAATCGGAGAAGCTGCTCATGCTTCCAGTATAGCCCTTCCCGGCCGCCGCGACGAACCCATTCGGAGAAGCGGCCGGCGTTCTGGATGCAGCGACCGTTCATGCCCAGCGATCTCCGGCAGATGACCGTGGGGCGCAGCCACACATACATCGAAGCGCCGGTCTGCCTCCGCAAATCCTCGCCTCATATTGCTTCGAGGGGCTTCCGCACGGCCTCGACGGAGCGCGGCCCTCCAGAAAACAAAACCGATACCCGCAAGAGGGTGGCTTTGGAGGGCCGCGCTCCGTCGCGGCCGTGGGCCTGCGCCCGCGACGCCGTCCCAAGCGCCTTGCCGAGTATGTGGGGCTACGCTTACCAGTTGATGTAGGGGGGCAGCCGTTCCCATTCGTTGTCTTCGTAGGGCTGCGGGGGCGCGTCGGCGGTCACGGCGTCACGCTCGATCTGCAGGTTTGTCAGCAGCGCATTCCACACGCGCAGGGCCTTGATGCGCCCGCGAGTCGGCCCCAACGCCTCCGGGTCCAGACTGCAGGCGACCATGGAGCCCGCCCCCACAACCTTGACGGATACGAGTCCCGGCGAGGTCAGGTTGCGCCAGCCGTCCTGCGCCAGTCCGCACGGGGCCCGGGTCATCGCCTTGAGGAAGAAATCCCCGGCGTTCAGGCCGTCGAGCAGTCCTCCGGGTCGTGGCGTGGCGGCGAAGAACGACTCCTCCCGGGTCGCGAGGCCGAAGGTCGACACGGCGGCTCCGGGAAGAAGCACCACGGTGCCGCCCTCCCGCGCGGCCTGCTCCAACTGCCCGGCCTGCGCCGCGTCGACCGGCTCGCGCCCGACCAGGATCACGCCGCGCGAGCCGGCCGCGAACGCCCGCGGACGGATCCCGAAGCGCTCCGCGAAACGGTCCGCCGATGCGCCGACACTGCTGCAAGGCCTTTGCGGTCCGTCCGCCGGTCCGGCCAGTGAGCGGAGCAGGTTGGCGACGAGGAGGGTCGAAACCGGGTCCGTCCCGTGGCGGGGCGTCACATCCACCTGGCACAGGGTCACGCTGCCTTTGCCGAACCGGGCTTCGAGCAGGGGCGACTGGACGAGATCGAAGCCGCATTCCAGCACGGGACGGAAGGGCGAGTAGTGCGGCTTCCGGTAGACATACGTCGCCACCACGCCGCGGTTGCCCCACTTGAAGCACCGCGCGGGCCAGTTCGTCCGCGTGACCGGGTCGGCGTCCGGGTACGGCGCAATCACGTCGCTCGCGCCGCGCAGATCCTGGACGTCCGGCGCCTCCAGACCCCGCAAAAGCGGGTGATCCGAAACTGCCGGATACGTCTGCCGCGTGGACGTCTCTTCGAGGGCGAGGCCGAAGGGGCTCCCGGCGGCCTGCTCGAACACGAGCACCCGCATTCCCTCCCGGATGGCCCGATCGAGGCCGAGGCTCCGGGCGAGCGCCACGAACTTGTCGTCATAGGACTTGCGCCCGACGACCAGGGCCGTTCCGGGGGCCAGCCGCGTTTCGGCGGTCAGGGGGGAACAGCGCACGCCCGCCTGCTGCAGAAGCCGGGTCGTGTCTCCGACCGGATCGTGGACCACGACGCTCGCCGTCACCGCGGGGCAGGGAGGAAAGACCTGCAGGGCGAACGACTCGTCCTTGAAGGCCTTCGCGTCCGCCGCCATCCGCGGATGGGGCTCGATCTTTAACGCATACTCCGTGCGCTGCGTGACGGCCGGCGCGACGCACTCGATCGGAAGGAAGGTCGGAGCGCCCGCCCGGGCAACCGCGGCGATACGGCCGGAGCCCGCCGCATGGCCCGCGGCATCCTGCAGCGTCCATGCGAGCTCGACGGGGATGTCGCGCGTGAGGTCGTTGAGCAGGACCGCCTGCTTCCGGATCGTCTCCCCCGAACGGAAGCTGTGGTCCTTCGAGGGCCAGTCGTTGCCGGGGCCCGCGAGGTAGAGATCGGTGTCGCCGAAATACCGCGCGACGGCCTTCATCATCGGCAGGGCGTTGCCGTCGTCGTCCTTGAAGTCCCAGTTCTCGGCATTGAAGATGATGCCGGACACGCCCCACGTCCTCCACGCGCGCAGCGAGTGGCGCGCCACCTGGGCCTTGGTCTCCTGGTAGCCCGCATGATGCCGGATCAACGCGCGGGTTCGCGTGCCGCGCGGCGTGCGGCCGATGTCGTAGAGGTCGAAGACCTCCGGCGTCGCCTTCGCGTAGGCCTGTGGACCGAGATACATCGCCGAGATTTCGTCGAAGATCGGTTCCCCCGCATAGACGACCGACAGCGGGAACTGGCGCGGCCGGAACCAGTAGGGGATCAGCATGCAGCAGTGTTCGCAGGCCATGAACGGGAAGGGCCGCCGCGCGGCCCACGCCGAGGGCCACTCCTCGCGCTCCTGCGTCGGCGAATTGGGACCGAGGTAGAGGTTCGAGGTGAAGATGTCGCCGAAGTTTCCGCAGGCGTGGTGGTACAGCGGGCGGGGATCGATGCTCTGGGCGATCCGCTGCGCTTCCAGGGCGAACCGCTCGCGGGTTTGGTGCCGGACTTCATCGGATTTGTACGAGCCGTCCAGTTTCGTCGGGGCGACATACCACGGGTAGCCCGCGAGGTTGAAGTCCATGTACCACATGCCGACGCAGGCGTGGTTGCCGTACGCGCGGATGTGCTTCTCGATCCGCTGGCGATAGAGCGCCGCGACCTCCGGGTCGAAGATGCGGTCGCGCAGGACCGGCGGATCGGGAAGGATGGGCAGGGCGATCAGCCCCTGCTCGTCGCAGGTGTCGAGGATGTCCTCGAAGAGCTGTTTCCGGTAGGGGGCGGTCGAGTACCAACTGCTGGAAAT
>CAYXFW010000457.1:0-3241 GCA_964464305.1 uncultured Verrucomicrobiota bacterium | reverse complement strand
TGAACGCCCGGGGAGGATTGCACGCAGTTCTCCGTGGCCGCCGATCCTCGCGAGCCGCAGCCGATGACGCCGACGCGGATCGTGTCCGTCGCCGCCGTCCACCCGACGCGCGGCGCCGCGCCGACGATCGCCAGGCTTCCCACCGTCGCCGCCGAGTTCCCGAGGAACTGCCGGCGTGTCACTCCGCTTCGTCCTGCCATGGTTTCCTCCCGGACTGTGTGTCCCGTCGTCCGCCGGGCGCCGGTCACGCCCTCCACATCGCGGACATCAATATCCGGACAGAATAGACCCGCGCCGCCGCGGGATACAAGCACGGCGTGACGCGGCGTCCCAAATCATCGGCTAAGAACAGACGATCGGGAACGAACGATGCTTCGAGTGCCTCCTGCACGGCGCCGGTGGAACGGCGCCCTCCAGGACCGCCCTCCAGTATTTCTATGGAACAGACCTGGAGGGCCGCGCCGTGCCCTGCGAAGCGTCCTCGCGAAGTAGGGTCCGTCGCGGCCGTATCCATGCGCCCTTCACACCGGTCTTAATCGAGGGGTCGTCCTTAGCCGATGATTTGGGGGCGTGCGAGGGGCTGGACAGTGGGCGTCATCTGCATACAATATGTGCCGATTCAAACAAATCGGAGCGGCTTGGAATGACGACTGTGAACCCGTACCGGACGATGGTGGAGCGATGCGCCGGGCTGCTGCGTGAAGGCAAGGCGCTGCCGCTGGGAGGTTTTGCGCCTGCGTCGCGGCCGGTGCTTGCGGCGAATGCGCCGAAGGCCCTGGTTTTCGCGCCGCATCCGGATGACGAGTGCATCGTCGGGGCGCTTCCGCTCCGCCTGTTGCGCGAGCGCGGCATGAGCGTCGTCAATGTCGCCGTGACCCAGGGCTCGAACAAGGCGCGGCAGGCGGGACGGCTTGAGGAGGCGCGCGCGGCGTGCGACTTCCTTGGATTCGGCCTGCGCACGACCGTCCCCGGGGGGCTCGAGAAGATCAGTCCGAAGGGCCGCGCCTCGGATCCCGCAAACTGGGCCGCCGCCGTACGCTGCATCTCCGGCATCCTGGAGCGCGAGGCCCCGGCCGCCGTCTTTTTCCCCCACGTGCTCGACTGGAACGGCACGCACATCGGCACGCACCTCCTGGTGACGGAGGCGATGGCCTCGCTCGGGCCCTCGTTTACGACGACCGTTGTCGAGACCGAGTTCTGGGCGGCGATGGACACGCCGAACCTCATGATTGAATCGTCCGTGACGGATGTCGCCGATCTCGTCGCAGCCATCTCGTGCCACGTCGAGGAAGTGAAGCGGAATCCCTACCACCTCACGCTGCCGGCATGGATGCAGGACAACGTCCGCCGCGGCGGCGAGATCGTCGGCGGCCAGGGGGGCGCCGCGCCCGACTACGCCTTCGCCACCCTGTACCGTTTCCGGCGCTGGGCGCAGGGCGGATTCCAGAGCATACTCGACCGCGGCCGCTGCGTCGCCGCCGGCGCGGCCCTGGACCTTCCCCTGTGACGTTGGTGTCTCATCCAGAACGAAAGTCCGAACACAACCCCGAAAGGCAGATGACGATGAAGGTTCCGTTCTACGGCCACGTGAAGCAGTACCAGAACATCCAGGGCGAAATCGACGCCAACCTCCGCGAAGTCCTGACGAGCGGCCAGTACGTGATGGGCCCGATGCTCAAGCGGTTCGAGGCCGAGTCCACGGTGTACTTCGGCAGCAAGCACGCGATCGGCGTCGGCAACGGCACGGACGCACTCTGGCTCGTGCTGATGGCGCTGGGCATCGGCCCCGGCGACGAGGTCATCACGCACCCCAACACCTTTTTCGCGACGGCCGAGGCGATCTGGATCGCCGGCGCGACGACGGTCTTCGTCGACTGTGACACGACCACCCGCTGCATCGCCCCCGCGAAGATCGAGGCCGCGATCACGCCGAAGACGAAGGCGATCATGCCCGTGCACCTGTACGGACAGTGCGCCGACATGCCCGCGATCTGGGCGATCGCCGAGAAGCGCGGCCTCCAGGTCATCGAGGACAGCGCCCAGGGCATCGACGGCCGGGGCGACACCTTCCGGCAGGGCGAACGCAGCGCGGCCGTCTGCACGAGCTTCATCATCCAGAAGAACCTCGGCTGCTTCGGCGACGGCGGCATGGTCTACACGAACTGCGACAAGATCAACGCCGAGGTCCGCCGGCTGCGCAACCACGGCTCGACCCAGCGCGACCACCACAGCTTCGGCTTCAACAGCCGCCTGGATGACCTCCAGGCCGGCGTGCTCAGCGCGAAGATGAAGCACATCACCGCGTGGACCGACCAGCGGATCGCGCTGGCGAAGCGGTACGATGCGGCCCTCAAGGACTGCCGCCACATCACGCTGCCGTTCTGCCGGCCCGGCTACCGCCACGTCTACCACCTGTACGAGATCGAGACGAAGGACGCCGCGAAGCGCGACGCGCTGGTGAAGTTCCTCAACGACGCCGGGATCGATGCCAAGACGCACTACTCGATTCCGATCCACAAGCAGGCGGGCTTCCCGTGGGGCAAGCAGGTCCGCATCGTCGGGTCCGTCGCGAACGCCGAGAAGAACGCGGCGTCCTGCATCAGCCTGCCGATGTTCCCGGAGCTGACCGTGGCCGAGCTCGATGCGGTCATCGCCCAGGTCAAGGCCTGGGACGTCGCGCAGAAGTAGGCCCTCCGGGCCTGCGTACACGCGGAGGCACGCCGGGGCCGCGACCGCCGGTCGCGACCCCGGCGGGTCCCGCGGGATGGCGGTTTTCTGCAGCCGCGACCGGTGGTCGCGGCGGGGCTTGCCCGCGGTGATCGTCGGGCGCAGCCACGGTGGGCACCCGGGGACGGCGTGCGCACGGGGGTGCAAGACAGCCGGGGTCGGTGCCCCCGGCTACAGCGGACGTGGCGGGTCTTCTGTAGCCGCGACCGATGGTCGCGGCCGGCAGGGATCGATTCAACGACAGAGGGAGACGGAATCATGAGCAAGACGTACACGGTGATGGTGGTCGGGGCCGGCAAGCGCGGCATGCATCATGCGACGGCATTTGCAGCGAATCCCCGGTTCAAGATGGTCGGGTTGTGCGACATCGACGCTGCGCGCGTCGAGGCGGGGGTCGCGAAGCTCAGCGGCGGGGTCAAGGGCGGGGCCGATGCCGCCGCACTGGCGCGCGAGTTGAAGCCGGACGTCTTCTGCTTCTGCACGCTGCCGAACCTGCGGCTGCCGATGATCGAGG
>CAYXFW010000456.1:0-3245 GCA_964464305.1 uncultured Verrucomicrobiota bacterium | reverse complement strand
AGTGGCCGGCTGACCGGCCCAAGAAAGTGTCTCATGCTCATTGACACGTAGCGCCGTTGGACGGTTTTTCCCGGAGGTTTCCAAGGCTTGGACTGACCCTGCGCAGGCTGCGAGCCGGCACGGGTGCGCGGGCAAGGGTTGCCCGGAGGGCAAGGTCCGGTATGCTGGGGGGCGTCATGGCTGTCTTTTCCCCAGATCCCGGGCTGACCGGGGTAGACCTCGCGCGAGCGAGCGAGCGCACGCGGCGGCTATCCGTCGCCGAGGGCGCCACGTGGGCGGTCATGTGCGGATTCGGCGACGCCTACCTCGCCCCGTTCGCGCTTTTCCTGAAGGCCGGGAACCACGCGATGGCCTTTCTGGGCACGGCGCCGCTGGTTGTCGGCGCACTCGCTCAACTCGCCGGCGCGTCGTTGAGCGAGCGCACCGGCCGCCGCAAGCCGCTGCTGGTCCTGACGACCGCGGCCCACGCCCTGGGCTACCTCCTGCTCTTCTGGGCCCCGTTCCTCTTCCGCGCGCACGCGGTGGAGGCCCTTCTCGTCGTCGGCGCAGTGCTGGCGTGGCTGGCGTCGTTCGGGACGCCGGCATGGACGAGCTGGATGGGCGACTTGGTCGCCCCGGAGCGGCGCGGTCGCTACTTCGCGCTCCGGAATGTGGTCGTAATGCTGACGATGGTCGTCGCGATGCTGGCGGCCGCCGCCATGCTTTCGGCCGGTCGAGCGCGCGGATGGATCTGGGCGGGCTTCGCGGGCGTCTTCACGGTCGCGGCGATTGCGCGCGGCACGAGCTCGTGGCTGTTCGCGCGCCACCACGAGCCGCCGCTGTCGAGGTCGCCGGGGGCCTACTTCTCGTTCTGGGACTACCTGCGGCGCGCCCCGAGGTCGAACTTCACGAAGTTCAGCTTCGCCGTCGCGATGATGAACGGGGCCGTCAATACCGCCGGGCCGTTCTTCACCGTCTACATGCTGCGCGACCTCCACTGGACCTATTTCCAGTTCACGGTGAGCACCGTGGTGTTCCTCGTCGCCCAATCTGTCGTGTACCGCTGGTGGGGCGCCATCTGCGACCGCCACGGGGCGCGGTCGGTGCTGAAGGCGACGAGCGTGATTCTGCCCGTCCTCCCCCTGTTGTGGGCCTTCATGACGAGCTACCCGGCTCTGCTCGTCGCGCAGGCGCTCTCCGGTTGCACGTGGGCCGGCTTCAACCTGGCGTCAACCAACTTCATCTACGACGCCGTCACGCCGCAGAAGCGCGCGCGGATCGTCGGCTACCACGGCCTGCTCAACGCCTTCTTCACGCTCATCGGCGGCAACGTGATCGGCGCCACCCTCGCCGAAGTCGTGCCCGCCTCGTTCGCGATCGGCCCGGTGCATGTCACGCTGCTCTCGTCGCTGCCGGCGGTATTCGTCGCCTCCTCGCTCCTGCGCATCCTGGCCGCGGCGATCATGCTGCCGCGGTTCCGCGAGGTGCGCGAGGTCGAACGGGTCGGGACGCTGGCCCTCCTGCGCCGCCTCGGACGCGGCGAGCCGGTGGTCTCGGCCGGCATGGAACTCATCCACCGCCTCCCGCTGCTCAGCCGGATCTTCCCCTCGAGACCGGCCCCGACGACGCCGAAGCGCGGAGCCTGAGTCGGAACGATTCAGTTCCTGCTTTCTTGGGTTTCCCTACTTCCGAGTGTCAATCTAAAGCCAGACGGGACGACATCCGCGGCCGCTGGCATCTGTCAGCTCCTTCGCCTTTCCCTCCCCACCGGGGCGAACCCGGTGGGACCGGTGGGAGGTAAGGGCAATCGGGGGCTGCGTCAGGACATCAGGTGCGAACCGAGGAGGGCCCGGACCTGGTCGCGCAGGGCGGGGACCGCGAGGCGGGATGTGATTTCCTCGAAGAAGCCCTCGAGGATCAGCCTCCGCGCCTCGGACTCGTTCAGGCCGCGCGACCGGAGGTAGAAGATCTGGGCCGGATCGACGCTGCCGATGGTCGCACCGTGGGAGCACTTGAGATCGTCGGCATCGATCAGGAGGCCGGGCAGCGAGTCCGCGCGGGCGCCGTCGTTGAGGACGATGTTGTTGTTCCGCTGGTAGGCATTGATGCGCACGGCACCGCGCGAGACGGCGATGAGGCCGCGGTAGATGGAGTGCCCGTCGTCGCGGACCGCACCCTTGTAGAGCAGATCGCTGGTGGTCTCGGGCGACGAGTGGATCTGCAGCGTTTGCTGGTCCACGTGCTGTCCCGCGGCGGCGAAAAACAGCCCCCCAACGCGGGCCGAGGCCCCGCGGCCCGCCGCGTCGGTGCTGAATCGCGTGCGGACCAGGTCCGCCCCGGCATGGACCGTGACGGCATCCAGCGATGCGCCCGCCGCCAGCGATCCGTGGGTGAAGCCCATCCGCACCGACCCCGCATCGGCCCGCTGAATATGAGTCAGGCGCAGCTTTCCGCCGGCGCCGACCGCGAAGCGCGTCAGGCCGAGGGAAATCGCGGGACCGGCGCCGGCGGATTCGACGATCTCCGTCACTCCGATCGAGGCGCCGTCGCCAACGTCGATCAGCACCGCCGGAATGAACCTCTGTCCCGGCGGTTCGCGCCAGTGCAGGAGAACGCCGCGGTCCAGCGATGCGCCCGCCGCCACCCGCAGGTGCAGGGCCAAGGTGTGGAAGGCCCGCGCGAGCAGTTCGAAACGGTCGTCCGGCCGCGGTCCCGGCGTCGAGTTCCACAGCCGCTCCACACCGTCCGGATCGCGGGAGAGGGCCTCGGACAGCGGCCGAAGCTCCACCGCGCCGCCGGCCAGTGCGCCGGAGCGGTCGGCGACGGACCAGCGGTCCCCGTCGATCCGCACCACGACGTCGAAGCACGAATCCATCCCGCCAGGTTCGCCGGGCTCGGCGGCTTCCGGCGCCGGGGCGGACGGCAGGGAGCCGAAATCGAAGCGGCGCGGATCGGTCCGCCGCCAGTCCTCCTCCAGCCCCGTCGTCGCGGGCAGCGCGGTGGCGCGATTGAATGCATCGGCGCGGAGCCGCCGGACCGCGTCGGACTCCCCCGCGCCGAGGCAGGCGAGGGCGGATTCGTCGAGCGAGGGACCGGGGGCCGCTGGAGGGGTCGGGCGCATGAGGAGGTGTCAGGTCTCAGGTGTCAGGGGCGAGGAGTTTCAAGTTCCATGTTTCAAGTTTCAAGTTCGGGCCAACCGCCGTTTCGTGCTTTCCGGTTCCTGATTTCGTGCTTGTTTCGTGCTTCGGAATTGGGATTTCGTGCTT
>CAYXFW010000455.1:0-3246 GCA_964464305.1 uncultured Verrucomicrobiota bacterium | reverse complement strand
CGGTCGTCGCGCCGAAACTCGAACGGTGCATCCAGATCGTCGGCACCGCCGGAAAGCCGGCGGAGGGGATTGCGATTCGCGGGCTCGTGCTGCAGGCCACGACCACGAAGCTGGGGGCCCGCGGCTACGTCTTTGGCGCCAACGGATACGAAGGCGCCGTCCATCTGGAGCAGAGCCGCCGGTGCCTGCTCGACAAGCTCGAGATCGCCAATGTCGGCGGCGAGGGCGTCACGATCCGGTCCCGCAACGAGGCGGTCCGCATTCTCGACTGCCATATCCACCACATCGGCGCCTGCGGCGTGGAAATCGCCAGCACGGGCATTGCGTCGCAGCTCGAGCGGAACCACATCCATCACGTCGGCATGAACTATCCATGCGCCGTCAGTCTGATTGCAAACTGCGACAATCTCCACGTCTACCGCAACGAGATGCATGACATCCCCTACTGCGGCATCGTCTGCAACGGCCGCAACAACCGGATCGAGGAGAACCTCATCTACCGCGTCATGCGCGAAATGCACGATGGCGCCGCCATCTACGGTCATCTGACGGGAAGCCTCGTGCGCGGCAATGTGGTCCGGGACGTCGTGGAGGTGGGGAAAGGCTACGGAGCATCCGCCTATTATCTGGACGAACAATCCTGCGATTCCGTCGTCGAGCGCAACGTGGCGATCGGCGTGCCGACCCCGACCCACAACCACATCAGCCGCACCCTTGTCTATCGCGACAACGTGTTCATTGCCGACAAGGACATGACCATCTCGTTTGCCCGGTGCGCCAACTGCACCTTCGAGCGCAACACGCTGTTCGCCCCTGGGAAGATCACGGTCAACCCGCCGAACGCCATCAAGGTCTGGAAGGACAACGTGGTCTTCCGGGAGGGGCTCGGAAAGGACGAAGCACCCCGGGCGTTCACGATCGGGGACGCCATGCCGCCCTTCCCCGCACCGGAACGCAGAACCTCGCCCGTCACGGTCGCGCGCGTCGTGCTGCCGCCGGTGCTGGACGGCGAGGTCGGCGCCGACGAATGGCCAGGCAACTCCCTCGGTTTGGACCGCGAACCTTCGCGGTGGCCCGCCAGTGGGATTCCCATGCACGCCGAACTCGCCCACGACGACCGGTTCCTGTACGTGGCCGTGGTCGCGGGCATGTATCAGGTGAGCCAACTGCGCAGAGGATCCGTCTGGGGCAAGGACGACGGCGCGGAGATCTGCATCGCCGGACAGTCGGCCGGCGGCCAGCCGGCGACGTTCGTCCTGCGCGGTTTTGCCAACGGCACCCTCCAGAGCGTCACCGATGCCGGCGCGTCCATGGAAGACGCCGGCCGTCTCGGGAAGGCGGTCCGATTCGCCACCGCCACGTGGGCCCACGGCTGGCGGGGCGAATGGGCGATTCCCTTCGAATCGCTGGGCCTGAAACCCGTGCCCGGGCTGAAGACCGCGTTCAACATCGGCGTGTTCCGGGGCGAGGACGAGGTGTGGCGTTGCTGGGAAGGCACGCTGGCCGAGAACTGGCGGCTGGACCAGGCCGGCACGCTGCAGTTGGACAAGCCATCCGCCCGATGAGAGCTCTCTTCTATCTCGCGGTTTCCGCGGTCCTCTCCGGAGCCGGGGCGATGGCGACGGAACGCTCTCCGCCCGCCGCCTCGTTTGACCTGGGCCGGTGGAAGCTTCAGATCCCCGGCCCCAAGGACGTGCGGGATCTCCGCGCCTACGCATCGGACTACTTCCACCTGGGAGACGCCGGGGAGATGTGGTTCCACCTTGACGCCTCCGAGAAGGGCACGACTCCAGGCGCAAAGTACGTGCGTTCGGAACTGCGCCATCTTCCGGAATGGGGGGTTGACGAAACCCGCAGGCTCTCCGCGGAATTCCGCGTTGTCTCCGCGCTCATGCCGGACAAGGTGACCACGATGCAAATCCATGGCATCGCGCCCGGCGGCAGCAACGCGCCCCCGCTCCTGAGGATCGCCGTGAATGCCGGCGACCTGGTCGCCGCGCTGATGACGGACAGCAGCGGAAAGAAGAACGAGACGATCCCGCTGGTGAAGCAACTCGGCGCACGCTTCGTGAAGGTCGATGTCGTGGTCCGCGCGGGCCACCTGTCGATCGCCGTGGACGGCCAACCCAAGCTGAGCCGCAGTCTGGTGTACTGGACGCACCGGAACTACTTCAAGGCCGGGTGCTATCCGCAGGCCACCCACGGCACGGTCGACATCGTCTTTCGCTCGCTGACCGCGGACTGAACCTCCAAGCCGTATCCATCCCGCGGCCGCACCTCCGCCACTGCTTCCATGTCCCGATTCCCCCTCGCATGTCGTTCTTGCCTTCCCGAAGGCACACTGGCAGCCTCTCCATCATGAGAACGCTGCTTCAGGCCGGCCCCGACGGGCACGTCTGCCCTGCGGAGCTGCTGGAGCGCAGCAAGGTGCCCGTGACGCCCGAAGAGCGATTTCCTATCCGGTGCGTCTTCATCAGCGAGATCTTTCGGAACCGCGTCCGTGCGCGCGGGCCGGCGCTGGGAAGCTTCACCCACTGGATCATGGCCGAGGCGATACCGTGGATCTTTCCAAGGATCGCGGCGAAGTCCGGCGTCCACGCGTTCGCCTTCTACATGCTCTGCTGCGTCGGCCAGCTCATCCGGGTACTGAAGGTGATGCCCGAAACCAAGGGCGTCTCGCTCGAGCAGATTCAGAAGCGGCTCGGGACCGAGTAGACCGGGACGGATCCTCCAACGCGAAGGTCGCGAAGGACGCAACGGCCGGACGCGGACGGCACCGGGGCGGAGGATCCGCGGGCTCTGATCCGCGAGGGAAGAAACATGAGAACGATTCTGGCCGCAATGCTGCTGACGATGCCGGCGCGTGCCGCCGTCGCGGCGGACGTCTCCCAGGGGCCGGGTGCGGTGAACTACGCGCGTCCCTTCGAGCCACCGACACGCCCGGCCTTCCTCGAACTCCCGCCCGGCGCGGTGGAGCCGCGCGGCTGGCTGCGCGATTGGTGCCTCGCGGCGCGGAGCGGTTTCACCGGCCACATGGACGAGTACGACGCGGAATTCCGGCGGGCTTGGGCCGCGGATCACACGATGACCGGCGAGCGGCTCAACTGGCCGAAGGGCGGCTGGCCGTACGAGGGCGGTGGGTACTGGTTCGACGGCCTGGGGCGGCTGGGTTTCGCGCTGCACGACGAGGAACTGATCCGGCAGGCGAAGGGACGCCTCGACGTGGTCGTGAGCCGCATGAATCCG
>CAYXFW010000454.1:0-3248 GCA_964464305.1 uncultured Verrucomicrobiota bacterium | reverse complement strand
GCAACGTCTCCCGCAGATCGTCGTAGTCGATCTCCCCGTTGGGCAGCGAGCGGATCATGACGCTCGGCATCTGCAGCATGCGGAGGTTCTTGCTGACGCTGTAGTGCGTGTCCTCGGAATAGTAGACCATGCCGTCCGGCAGCAGTTCGCGCGCCAGGTATAATCCGTACAGGTTCCCCTCCGAGCCGCCGTTGGTGACATAGCCCCAGAACGAATCCGGGGCGGCGTGCGTCAGGTCCGCAAACCAGGCAAGCGCCTCGCATTCGGCGCGTTTCGTGTGTGCCCGGTACGTGCTGGGCGCGTACGGATCGCCCACATTGTTCAACGGCAGGGAGAGGAAACGGTACAGGTCGGAGTAGTCGAACACCCGCGAGCAGGGATAGCCGACGAGCGTCGGGAGATCGTCCGTCAATGCCTGAAAGAGGCGGTCAAGCTCCTCCCGCAATTCCGGCCCGGGGCCGGCGGAGTCCGCCCTCTCAAGCCCCGCCTGTCGCAACGAGACCATACGGCGATGCTGAAGGAAACGCCGCGGGAGAGCAAGCCATGCATGGACCCCAACTCCTCATTTCAACCGGACCAATTCCGTCAAAGGATGGGCTTCGGCCGGAACCGAGGCTGAATCGTTCCGGAAGGAAACGGCGCTACCTGGGAAACCACCGCAGGATTTCCTCCACCACCAAGTCGTGCCCCTTGCGACTGGGATGATTCCCAGATGACATCAGGTCCGCAAGCCGCCCGCCGCCGCCCGTATGCTTAAGGAACGCGGCCAGGCTGTCCGCAATCGCCACACCCTGCTGCCGGGCCAGGCGCCGCACTTGCTCCGCATGCCGGTTCAGCGGATCGCCCGGGTCCTCCAGCCTGGCCGCCACGTCGGCGGTTGGCGTCAGCAGGATGACCCGGATGCCTTTCGCCTTGGCGGCCTCGATCATGGCGGACCAGGATTCCGCGGCCTTTTCGAGGCCGATGCGACGGTCGTTCAACGCGTAGTCGATCAGGACGAGGTCCGGATGGTGCGAGAGGACGTCCTTTTCGAACCGCGCGGCGCCCTGGTCCGAGGATTCGCCGCCAATGGCCGTCACGATCACATTGATCACGGCGTGCGGATAGCGCTCGCTCAACTCCCTGTGGAGGAGATGCGGGTACGAATTGAGCATGTCGACCCGGGGAGTCTTGAAATAGCCCGCCGGCACGCTGTGCCCGTGGCACACGATGTTCACGGTGCGGTTCGCGGGCCATTTCACCCTGAGCAGGTTCGCGAGGTCCGCGAGATAGGTTTCCTCCCGCGCTGCCCGGGCATTCTCGTTCGTTCCCCCCGGGGCGGAAGATGCGGCGCCCGCCGCCAGGAGGAGGAAGCACACGGCGATTTGATGACGCATGGGGGCTCCTTACGGCACGGGCGGGTTCTCGATCTCACTTGGGGTCAAGTCCGGCGGACCGACGATCCAGCAGCCGGCGGGCGCGGGCGAGGGTCCGGGTTCGAGCGCAAGGATCTTCCCGCCCGGCATCACGAGCCTGCGGTCGCCGATGGCAAACGTGAGCGGACTTGTCCGGACCGCGAGCGAGGCCGGGGTCTGCGCTGCGAGCTTCGGGTCGGGCGTGAGCCGCCACACGCTGCGGCCGTTGGCCGTGGCGCCGGAGAGCACGTACGGAGCGTGCCACGGGATCATGCGGTCGACCCGCGTCCTGCGGTCGCTGTAGCCGATCAGAGTATTGGCCTGCGCGACCAGCCGGTCGACCAACTGCAGATGCTCCGCGCGGCAGTACTTGGCGGGATCCTGATCCTTCCTCCAGCGAAAGGCGCTCCACATCAGAAGCGCATCGGGGTCAAGCAGGCACGTATGCAGGACCGACTCCTGGAAGTAGTCCGTGTCGCCGAAGGATCCGACCGGCGGACGCTTATCCGCCGGACGATCCTCGAAGTCCGAAACGTAGCCCCGCCATGCGATCCACGGCATCAGCGGAACCTCCGACGACAGCCGGCACGCCCGCGCAACGTTCTGCGCGTAGACCAGGGACCGGTACGGCCCCAACCCGAACTTCCGCCCCTCGACCTCCATCGTGCCCAGGTACGTGACCACGCCGTAGAGCGACGGCGACTGGTGCGTGCCGATGTGAAACCCGTGACGGCCCGGAATGCCCTCGGGAATCGTCTGTCGCCCCCACGACACGAGGTCGGTGAAGCGGTTGTAGGCGCGCCCGTAGTCCGCGAACCGGACCTTTGGAAAGTGGTTGCTGATCGTGTCGTACAGGCGGGCGTAGGACCGGCTCGCCAGGTAGTCGGAATACCTCCAGTAGCCGAACGGCCGGACGCGGCCCGTCCCATCGATCTCCTTGTGCGATGCGGCGCCGACCGCGCGGAGAATCCCGGCAAAACGGGGATCGCGCGCGACCGCCTCCCATCGCTCGGGCTTGTTCACCTCCGCGCCCGCACCGTGTTCCGTGTCGATGACGAAGTAGTCCAGATGCCCGCCGCGGGCCTTGAACTCGCGGAAGAAGCGGCCGTAAACACGGACCGCGTCTTCGACCCCGTGCTCCCACCAGAACGCCGTGAACGCCTCGCCGGCAGTGGTCTTGAGCTGGTCCGCAGGGTGGCGGTACATGCGCCGGTAGACATCCCAATCGGTCATGACGCGCCGCCCCTCGGGCTGCCGGCGCGTCATCTGCACCGCGAGATCGACGTTGGTGAGGTTCCCCTCGGTCAACCAGTAGAACTGGGTGATCGAAGGATGCGGCGAGTCGGCATAGGGACGCGACTTTCCAAGTTCGTCGACCGCCCACGCCAGGACCGGGATGGGATCCACTGTCGCAACGGGCCGCTCGCGCGGCGCGCATCCGGCCGCGGCCAGCGCCACAATGGCCGGAGTCAGGAGACCGGCGCACAGAGTCATTGCGGCAGATTCCGCCGCAACGCGCACGCGATCCAGAGGATCAAAGCCCCGCTCCCGCATGGATCCACTCCTTCGACGGGCCATGCGAACCGCACCGCCCGACGCAGCGCCTATCCTATCCAAAGGCTCTCCGGCGTCCAGACTGGATGCACGCCCAACCGTTTCCTTTGCGTGCACCGCGACCACCACCGAGAAACTGCCTGCCGCGGGCTTGACACCCCCGGGAGAGGTCTGATGTTGCCTTGCGAGCAGTCTCGACCGTAGAGGCGTCTGGTATCCCGCCGAAGGCGGCGAGTGGTCCGAGGGAGCGAATGCGCCGAAGGTGAATGCGGGCTGGATCGGCAAGTCAGGATGCCAATA
>CAYXFW010000453.1:0-3262 GCA_964464305.1 uncultured Verrucomicrobiota bacterium | reverse complement strand
CCATTGGCATCGTCCTCCGGCATCTTTTGGGCCATTTCCGCGACACGATCCGCCTCGAGGATGCCCTGCGGCTCACCGGTATGAGCAAGCCGACCTTCTCCCGGCACTTCAAGCGGCATTCCGGAAAAACGTTCAGCGAGTTTGTCAATCAGATCCGGCTTCAGGCCGCATGCCGTGAACTGACCGAGACCCGCGACCCCATCCTCGAAATCGCCCTCGCCTGCGGCTTCACGCAAATCTCCTTCTTCAACCGCCTCTTTCGCCGCGTCCACCGCTGCAACCCAACCCAGTACCGCGCCAAGGCCTCCCGGTCGCGCCATCCACGCCCCTGAGAAATCGCCCCACTTCCTTCCGCCGTGGAACTTGCCGCGCCTTCCTCCATCAGACAAGCCACAGAACGCCGAAGGAACCCCCACCCTCTCCGCACTCAGCCCACCCTGCATGCCGAATCCCTATCGCGGCCGAACCTCTCCACTGTTTCTATGTCCCCACGGTCTCGTGTGAGTCGTTTCATGATCCGATGCCCAACGACCACCGTCACCGTTTTCGGAAAGGCCGTCCGCGGCCTTTCAGAAATACGTGTGGACGATGAATTTGGACCTCTTCAATCACGCCTCTTCTCCAGATGCTCCTGAACAAGCCTGACAAGAGCTTCGGGGGTGGATGCTTTGACTCTGTTCTGGATGTACACAACCTCGATCTCATGGATTGAGACATCGACCGGGATCTTGCGCAGTATGATGTACGCGTCGACCAGCCGCTGGGCCGGGTTGCCGCGGAGGGTCATGCCAACGATGCCAAGGAGTGGGACCTTCGCGCCCGACATGAGGGCGCGGGTCCAGACTCGCATGGGGGATGTGTCAAGGCCGTAGATCCAGCCCACGGCGACCGTTGCGGCAACGCCGAGCACGAATGATTTGGGATCAATATTCATGTGTCTTCAGGTCCAACGTCACGGCTGTGCTGCCCGGAACCCGCGGCGCGGCAGGTGAGTACGCAACTGGCGTGCCGCGGGTGGCGGGTAAGCACGAGCCGATGGTTGTTCGGCGTCATTTGTGTTTGAGTGTATAATAGCCGGAGTCCCAATCGCGAATGAGCATGTCGGCGCCCCACACGTAGACGATTGCCGATACTTCCTGAGGCTGAACCAGCATCCCGTTCTTTTCCTCTGAGTAGAAGTCAAGGTAGCCATGCAAGTCCACAGCCTTATGCCTGAGTGTCCATGTTCCTCTCTTCCGTAGCGCTGGACCTACTGGCAATGCGAGCTCCTGCAGAAAGGTCCCGTCAGATCTCAGCGTCAACTTCTCAGATGCGCCATTCAGGGTGCCATCATACTGTCCGACGACGCGTTGGCGCGATGGTGCGCACCCAATACCGAGCGTAATCGCCAGAGCGAGTATCAAACAAGTTCTAGGTCCGCATTCTGTCATCGTGTTCTCGCCGAACCACGCCGATCAGGCACGGCTACCTGCCGCCGCCTGTATTCGGCTTGTTGGATGCCTTCTCCGTCGCTTCTGACCGTACTGATCCGGACTCGTGTCTGCGACCTCCATCGGTTCACCTCGGTGCGAATGCTGCGTCTGGCTGCGCGGGACTGCAAGCGCATTCTTTCGGGAAGTTCACGGCGGTTACCGGCGCATGGGCAATCGGATATGTGGGCGACCGTAAGACCCCGTCCAAGGGTTGGAAGGACGGTAGGTCGCATCGTCCGAACCTTGGACGTCGTGACTGAGCGATCCCTGGACCGCGCCCGCGGCGCGGCCGCGCCGGCGACTCCAAAGCGCTTGATCCGTTATCCCAAAGGGCGAGATGCGAGGGTCGAGGGGCATGGGGCGGCTCTCTTCCGTCAGTCTCCATCGGCCTCCCTCCCTTCGGCATTCGACATTCAGTGTTCGATATTCTGCTGTTCTCCTCTTCTCCAATCCCTCCCCTCCACTGCCGTCAGATGAACCGCAGAACCGCAGAATACTGAACCGCAGAACGCCGAAGGCGGATACCTCCTGGGATGGCCCCTGATCCGACTGCTTCGATCCGGATCAGTCCGGGACTGCAGCGAGCACGGGGGGCGGGCGGAAACCGAGGGTGGCGCCGAGTTCGCGGCAGGCGTCGGCGGGAAGGATGCCGCCGGTGCAGGTCGGATGCTGCAGACTCGCGGCGGCGGCGCATGCCCCCATTCGCAGGCACTCCGGCATCGGCCAGCCCTCGTGCAACCCCAGCAGCGTGCCGGCCGCAAATGCATCGCCTGCGCCGGCCGTGCCCGCCACCCGCTCGGGCGGCATGGCCACGCTGCCCTGAACGTACACCGTGCCGTCCTTGTGTCGGGCCAGCGCACCCTCGGGGGCGTGAACCACGACCCACTCGTGCACGCCGAGGTCGAGCAGCCGCGCTGCGGCGCGGGCGACGAGCGCGAAGTCGATCGCCCCACCGGTCGTCACGGGGATTCCGCCCGACTTTGAGGCTTCCAGTTCGTTGACGATGAGGTAGTCGGTATGCGGAAGCGCCGGCGTGACCACCGCGGGGAACCGGTCGCCATGTTCGCTGACCACGTCCACCGAGGTCTTGATGCCCAGCGAGCGCGCCCGCCGCAGCACGCGCGATGCGCCGGTCGTACCGTCCGCCGCCAGGGTGTCCATCCGGTCGAGCAGCAGCAGATACCCCAGATGCAGGATCCGCGCGCTGCAGGTCTCCAGTTTGAAGTCGGTTTCGTCGAGAAGACTGTTCGCGCCGCGCGAATGAAAGAATGTGCGCCGCCCGGTCGACTTCACGGTCATCACGTCCGTATAGGAAGTCCCCACCCCGGAGGTCGTGCGCACCTGCGACATCTGGATGCCGGCCTCCGTGCAGCCGGCGACGATCCACCGCCCGTCCTCGTCGTCGCCGACCAGCCCGATCCCGCCCAGCGGAAACGCCGCCCCCATCCGCGCCAGGTCGATCAGCACATTGTAAGGCGACCCGCCGGTGCCCCGGGACTCGCTCAGGATGCTCGACAGTGTGTCCTGGTCGGGATACTTGTCGATCATCTTCACGTGATCGATGATCCAGTTCCCCCCGGCCACGATCCCTTGGCGCTGCTGATGCGTACTCATGGAACCCTCCGTGCGGAGTTAACGGTCGTGATTCACAGTTCACGGTTCACAGTTCACGGTTCGCGGATTGACCAACCGTGAACCCTGAACCGTGAACCTTGAACCGAGCCAGTTCCCGCCTTCCGGGCGGCCCCTACTTCAGCGCAACCCACCGGCCCGTGGCCGCGGAGGCGAGA
>CAYXFW010000452.1:0-3278 GCA_964464305.1 uncultured Verrucomicrobiota bacterium | reverse complement strand
GCGTCCGCGTCCGTCCGCGCGTCCGTCCGCGTCCGCGCGCGGTAATAAGAAGAGCCGGGCCGCAAAAGGGCCGGCGCGGACCCCGAAAACGCGGAAACCGGCGGCGGCGGCAGCCGGCGGGCAATCGCCGAAAGCCAATCGCCAAGGGCCGATCCCTGAGAGCCAAGAGCCGAGGGCCGAGGGCCAGGCCGCAGCGGCGCGTGGGCCGAGGATTGGGACCGATCTGGAGGGGGAGCCGATCTACGGCGTCCAAGGGTTGGAGACGGTAGCGCCGGCGGCGTCCAAGGGTGGGACGGAGGGGCGGGGCGCGGGGCCGGCGGCGCGCAATCTGGAGGCGCGGCGCGCGGCGGTCAGCTTGGTGTTGGCCGAGCGGCGGAAGCGGGAGTTTCCGGACGTGACCACCGAAGAGCTGGCTCGGCGGCTGGGCGTGTACCTCGAGAGCCTGAACGATGGGGAGCCTGAGCTGGTGGCGCTCGCGCGCGCTGAGCTGCGGTGGGGGTGCATCTCCCTGCTTCTGACCGAGTCCAAGGAGTTCACCGAGGCCTACAACGCGGCGAAGGTTGGGCAGGTGTCTGCGATCAACTTGCGCGTTGACTCAACGGCGCAGGAGCGCGCGCTGAACGGCTGGGAAGAGCCGCTGTTCTACCAGGGGATTCCGTGCGGCACGATCCGAAAGATCGACAACGGGCTCCTGATGCGGTTCGCCGAGGCGTGCAATCCAGTGAAGTGGAGCCAGCGAATCAAGGCGGAGCACACGGGCAAGGACGGCGCCCCGCTGCCGTCGTTCGTCGCGATCCCCGTCAAGCCAACCACCATCGAGGGGTGGGCGAAGAGCGTGCAGGCGGTGGACAAGGCGAGGCGCGAGGATGCGGCCGAGTCCTCGAAGGGTGAAGGCGTCGCCAAGGTGCGGAAATGAGCGACTACTACGCCACGCTCAAGATTCAGCAGGGGCGCATCAAGGCGGCCATGCAGGCGATGGGCATGAAGTCGGTGGCCGACATGGCGCGCAAGACCGGGATTCCGTCCTCTGCCATCTATCCGCTGCTGAACTTCAAACGCTCGCCTATCGGAAGGGGTGGAGAGTTGATTGGGGCTGCCGCGGCTATCAGCAAGGCGCTTCATTGTTTGCCGGAGGAGCTTTTCCCCGATCACCTTCGCTGCGCGATGCCGGTGAATCAGCTCTCGGACTTCGTCGAGCGTGCGCAGCTATCCGCCGCTGACGCGATGCAAATGCTTGGTCCTGGAGACGAGGCCGAGCGCGCGGAGATGGAGCATACGGTTGCCGAGGTCATGGGAGAACTGAACGAGCAGGAGCGCGCCGTACTCAAGGGGCGTTTCTGGGACGATGAATCCTTGGAAGAAATCGGGGAGAGAGAGGGATTGTCTCGCGAGAGGGTCCGGCAGGTTGAGGCAAAGGCGCTTCGCAGGCTGCGGCATCCGTGCCGCGCGAAGCGGTTGGAGGAAATATGCGCGTTTCCGACCTGAACGGGATGCACGCATGAGCTTCTGGATTGCCCAAGCTGGGCCGCAGTCGTATGCGGCCACCTGCCCCGCCAAGTTCATTTTCTTCGGCGGCGCCCGGGGCGGGGGGAAGACGGACACCATCCTCGGGCGGCAACTCTACGGCGCGGAGAAGTATGGGGCTTGGTGGAATGGGCTCATCTGCCGGCGGAAGTACAAGGATCTGGCGAAGGTGCGGGCGCGGCTGGACGAGCTGATCAAGTACGGGCTGCCGGCGGTGCGGGTGGGGGGTGACAACCAGCCCAATGACGTGCGGTTCGCCAACGGCGCGCACATCTGGCTGCTGGCGTTCCAGAACTTGAGCCAGGCGGACGACGAGCAATCGAAGGAGTACACGGAGATCGGCATCGACGAGGGGCCGACCATCCCGTACATCGCGGGGCTGATCGAGAAGCTGAAGGGCACGATGCGCTCTCCGCACGGCGTTCCGACGGCGATGATCATTGCCGGGAACCCGGGCGGGCCGGGGCATGCGTATATCAAGAGCCTCTTTATCGACGGGCACGATCCGCTGATGCCGTGGACGGACGATGCCGGGCAGTCGCACGTCTTCATCCCCAGCCGGGTGTACGACAACACGCTGCTGATGGAGAACGATCCGGATTACGAGGTGATGCTGCGGTCGATCCGGGATCCGGCGTTGCGGCGTGCGTGGCTGGATGGAGACTGGGACGTGTTCCCGGGGCAGGCGTTCGGCATCCGGCGGGAGTGGCACGTCCTGGACGATGCGCCGGCGGTACCGGCCACGGCGCCGCTGTATTCGACGTTCGACTGGGGATGGGGCAAGCCGTTCTCATGGGGCTGGTGGTGGGAGGACAACGACGGGCGGCTGTACCGCTTCGCGGAATGGTACGGCATGGGCGGCGCTCCGAACGAGGGGCTGCGAATGCTCGACCGCGACATTGCGGGCGGCATCAAGGAGCGCGAGATCGAGCTCGGCATCTGGGGCCGGGCCATCCGGCGCCTATCCGGGCATGACTGCTTCGCGGAGCGTCCGGACTACAAGACCGGCGACCCGACCCCGGCCACGGCGGAGACGTTCGCGCAGTACGGCATCTTCCTCGCGCGCGCCCCCGTCAGCCGGCGGATGCGGATTCAGCAGTTTCGCGAACGGATCGCGGTCGACGTGGACGTGAACGGGGACATGGTCCGCCGGCCGATGCTGGTGGTGTATCCCAACTGCCACGAGTTCCTGCGGACCATCCCGGCGCTGACGATGAGCGAGGTGGATCCGGAGGACGTGGACACGGAGCAGGAGGATCACATCTACGACGAGGCGAGCCTCGTCTGCACCGCGAAGCCGATGCGCGTGATGATCCCGGGCGACGGGGCCAGCGGAACGCCGCACCGGCCGCCGTCCCCGGAGTCGGCGCTGGCCGCGGCCGGGGTGGAGGCGGGGAAGTTGTTTGGAGGGTAAGCACACATGAGCAACACGCTGGAGCTGGCAGTCACAACGATCGAGGCGCTGAAGAAGGGCCACAGCGCCCTGCACCGCCGATGCCAGGCGGCCGAGGGCGCCGTGGCCGAGTTCATGGCGCAGTGGAAGAAGCACGGCAGGGTCAAAGCGGCTGACGGCATGATGGTGCCGCAGTCGTGGAAGTATCGCGCTTCGGACGCGATCGACGCCAACGACGACGTGCAGTTCAAGTTCAACTACTGCCCGGAGTGCGGGAGGCTGTTGCCGTGAGCGAAGCGAACCAACAACTGCCGTCCGATGCTAGCGCGACGTTGCCTCCGCGGATTCTTCACACCTTTCT
>CAYXFW010000451.1:0-3280 GCA_964464305.1 uncultured Verrucomicrobiota bacterium | reverse complement strand
GTCACCCTCACGGCGTACCCGGGTCCGGAGGGCTGGTCGGTCAAGCGTGAGTTCAAAGAGGGCTGGCAATTGCCGGCCTAGTTCCTCACGGTCACAAGGGCTCTCGGTAGCTCACGGCGCCGGCTCGATCTTCGGATCGGGCCGGCGCCCTTTCGTGTCGACTCTCGATCACATTGTGAGTGTTTCCTGTGTCGTGAGTCTGCGGCACACTGTGAGACGGTGGCGGCTCGCGGGGTGTCGGTGGATCGCGGCGCGGGCCGTCACCGGTGAATCCACCGGACCGCGTGCCACCGTAGGAGTTGAAAAGATGGTCGAGACAAGCAAGTCCAGCGCCAAAGCCGGCACGCCGGCACCGCCCCCGCCGGGCGCGATCGACCTGGACGCGATGCTCGAGAAGCGTCTCGAAGTTGTCGGCTCGGCCGATAAGTTCCCGTTCACCTACAAGGGTGAGACGTATTGGGGCACCGATCCCACACTGGCGGACGACGATTGGACGGACGAGCTTCGCGCGCTCTCGCGCGATCCGGAAGCCGGCCCGGTCGACGTCGCGGCCCACTACCTCGGAGAGGAACAGTGGGAAAAGTTCTCGGAGGCAGGCGGTTCCGCGAACCTGTGGGGGCAGGCACTCCAGGCGTACCTCGAAAAGCAGCGTGAGGTCGACGCAGAGGGACGCCCTACACGGGCGCCGTCCTTCTCCAATCGTTCCCAGAGGCGACAGAAGCGGCGCTGATTGCTGAATACCATTTCGACGTCGTGGCCGCGTATTGGCGGGGAGAAGTCTCGACCCGCCAATTACGCGTGTTCATCGAACATCTTCCGCCGGAATCCGCGCGCCACCGGGCGCAACGCGAAGGCTGGCAGTGGACGAACGTCGAGGCCCTGCTCTGGCAGGCGATTTATTACCTTCGCGTACTCGACCAGCGGCTGGTCTGGCACAGGGGAAAGCGCGCGAAGTGGCCGAAGTGGGCGGAGTTCCCGTGGTCGGACGACCAGATCCACCTCGGTAACCGCGGCGAAGCGACGACGGAGCAAGTGCTCGCGTACCTCGACAGCATCGCACCACCAAAGAAGGCGTAAGCGGGGGTTGACGGAAGGATCGGGCATTGGCCGACGAGGATGTTCTATGGGTGCCGGTCCTTCCGTCGTTGCGCGGGTTCGCTTCTGAACTAGCAACGGGCACGCGGGGGCCGGCGGAGCGGGCAGGACGGGAAGCGGGCGACGCGTTCGCCGGCGGCCTCGAACGCGCGGAGGCGTCGGTACGCAAAGCGGCCGACCGGCTCTCGGCAGCACAGGACAAGATCGCGGACGCGACCGGCCGGCAGCGCGTCGCGCAGGACAAGCTGAACGAACTGATCGCGCGCGGCAACGCTTCCACCACACAACTTTCGACCGCCGAAGAGGCGCTGGAACGCGCACGGCGCGGTGTCACTGCGGCAACCCGGGCCGCGGACACAGCCACGGGCAACCTCGCGGACGCACAGACTCGGGCAGCTCGGGCAGCGCAGGAATCCGGCGACGCCGTCGAGGTGAGCGGCCGCCGGTTCCACGGATTCGGCTCCGGAGTAACCGGTGCTATAGGTGACCTGAAAGGATTCGCCGTCGCGGCCGCCGGCATCGGCGGCGCCGTCGCCACTGTCGGATCGGCTATCGAGCGAGAAGCGATCGGCAACAAGCTATCCGCGTCGTTCGGTGAGTCGAAGGAAGAGGCGAAGCGGTACGGGGAGCTCGCCGGCAACCTGTATGCGGACGGCGTCGGCGGCAGCATGGAGGACGTCCAGGCGGCCGTCGCGGCGACGGCCGGCGTGTTCGGATCCCTCGACACGATGGGATCCGAACGTCTGGGCGCTCTGTCGTCGAAAGCGCAGACTCTCGCGGACGTGTTCGACATGGACGTGTCGGAGGCGACGCAATCGGCTAGCGGCCTACTGGTGAACGGTCTCGCGGCGAACGCCGACGAGGCTTTCGACCTTATGACACGTGGCCTCCAAGAGGTTTCGGTGTCCATGCGTGGCGAACTGCCGGAGATCCTGAACGAGTACGGAACGAACTTCCGGGCGCTCGGGTTCGACGGCAAGGAGGCCATGAACCTTCTGGTGTCGGCGTCGCAAAACGGCGCGATCGCGCTCGATAAAACCGGCGACGCGCTCAAAGAGTTCACGCTACTTGGCTCGGACATGTCCGAATCCTCGCAAGAGGCGTACAAGAAAATCGGGCTGAACGCGGAGGAAATGTCGCGGGCGATTGCCACCGGCGGCCCGGAAGCGCAAGCGGCTCTGCAACAGACGGCCGCAGGCCTGCTCGCGATCGAGGATCCGCTGGAGCGCGCGAACACGTCGTTGGCGCTGTTCGGTACTCCACTCGAGGATCTGTCGGTCGACCAGATCCCGGCGTTCCTCCAGTCGCTCGCCGGCGCCGATGATGCGATGGGCGAAGTCGCCGGCGCAACGGACCGGGCCGGCGAAGTCATGTACTCCGGGCTCGGCTCGAAGCTCGACATGATGAAACGCGGATTCCAGGACACCTTCGTCGACCTGGTCGGCGCCGACGTCTTGCCTATGCTCGGTGAGTTCTCCGGTGCCCTGCAAGAGAACGAGGGTAGCGCGCTCGGCGCGATCGCCGGCATGACCGGGCTCGGCGGCGTCGTCTCCGGATTCGAGACGGCTAAAGGCACTTTCGACTCCGTCAAAGAGGGCGTGCTCGGCGTCAAGGATGGGCTTCTGTCGGCGCGCGACACGGCGAAAGATGCGTGGTCGAAGGTTTCGGACGCGTCGGGATGGGTGACCGCGAAGGCGAAAGCGGTCGGGTCGTTCGTCTCCACGAGCGCGTCCGCGACGGTCGAGGCCACTAAGACGTCGGCGGCGTGGCTCGGCGCGCAGGCGAAGGCCGGCGCCGGCTGGATCGCGACGCAAGCGAAGGCGGTCGGGTCGTTCATCGCTATGTCCGCGTCCGCGGTATCGAACGCGCTCGCCACGTCCGGCGCGTGGGTCGCCTCGAATGCGCGGACCGCGGGGTCGTTCCTGCTTACTCGCGGAGCGATGGCGGCGACGACGATCGCGACCACGGTTATGACCGGCGCGCAATGGTTGCTGAACGCGGCCCTGAGCGCGAACCCGATCGGGCTTATCGTCGGCCTGCTGGTCGGCCTCGGCGCCGCCGTCGTCCTGGCCTATCAGAAGTCCGAAACGTTCCGCAACATCGTGCAAGGCGCCTGGGCCGGGATCCAGGCGGCCGCGTCGTGGGCGTGGGACAACGTGCTGTCCCCCATTTTCGGGTTCTTCAC
>CAYXFW010000450.1:0-3284 GCA_964464305.1 uncultured Verrucomicrobiota bacterium | reverse complement strand
CGAACGCGTACGGGCTGCGGGCGCGCTGGCCGTTCTTCCGTGGGCGCCGGGCAAGTGGTTTGGCCGCAGGGGCCGCGTCATCGCGTCGATGATGGACCGGTTTGGGCCGGACGCGGTGGCGCTTGCAGACACCACCCTGCGTCCCATCGGCTGGCCGACGCCTCTCCTGATCCGTCGCGCGATTCGTGAAGGCTTCCGTGTGTTCGCCGGATCCGACCCGCTGCCGTTTGCCGGGGAGGAGGCGCGGATCGGAAGCCTGGCGACGGTGGTGGATGGAATGCCGGACATCGCATCGCCCGCGAGCTCCATCCTTCGATCGCTCGGGTCTTCGACGCCGCCGGTGGGTGTCTGTGGCCGTCGCCCGGGTCCGATCGAGACCGCCATCCGGCTGCGCCGCCACGCCAGCGCAAAGCGCGTCTAATCGCGCCGATCTGCGCTCCGCCTGCGCAGCTTGTCGAGAATTCCACGGATGCCGCTCTGGGGCGCGCGCCGGGCGTAGGGTGGGGGACCGACGACGATTTCGTCGTCGACCCGGCGCGCCCCTGGCGCAGGATTGAAGGGGTCGGCGAATCCACCGAACGATCCGCGCGGCCGGGTGAATTCCTGTATCAGGGTTTGCCGCCATTCCGCCCCGGCGGCCTGGAAAAGGAAGATCGAGAGCGCGAGGGGCAGGAGTTCCATCGGCGGCCACAGACTCCAGACACCGAGACCGAGTGCGAATGCGCGACCGATCCACGTGGCGATCCTCGTGGCCAGCAGCCGGCCGAGGAAGGGCGAAAGAAATGCGCGGAAGATGCGTCCCCCGTCCATCGGGAACGAGGGGATCAGGTTGAACAGTGCCAGCGTGAGGTTCGCCCGTCCGAGCATCTCGGCCACGAGGGCGGCAGCATGCGCGCCTGCGGCGGCGAAGAGAGCCGCCGCGGCGGAGCCCGCGAGGGCGAGGAGAAAGCTGACCGCCGGTCCGGCGGCGGCGATCAGCATCTCCTGGCGCGGGTGACGGGGAAGGTTCTCGAGTTGGGCCACGCCCCCGATGGGAAGCAGAACGATGTCGCGCGCGCGGCATCCGAACCGGAGCGCGACCAGGGCATGGCCGAGTTCATGGAGGGCGATGCTCGCAAACAGGCCGGCCACGGCGACCAGTCCCGGGAGCCACAGCGATGCAGGAAACTGCCATAGGAAGACCGGCAGCAGGATCAGCAGTGTGACATGCACCCGGATGGGGATACCGGCGACCCGGGCAATCGTGTACGCATGTGAAAACATTGCCCGGTAATGTCGCCCCGGATGCAGTCCCTGTCGAGAGCCGATTGCCGGCCCAAGTCCTCGCCTATCACGTTTGGAAGCCCACTCAGGTTGCTTCGAGAGGTTTCCGCACGGCCGCGACAGAGCGCGGCCCTCCAGGGCCATCCACTCGTGAGTCTCGATATTGCTTTCTGGAGGGCCGCGCGCTGTCGCGGCCGCACCCATGCGCACTCGAGGCATGCGAGCGTTGCTCTCCCAAACGCTTTGGGCGGGGATCGGGGGCCGGCGCTCACGGGTAGGTGAGAATGTCCAACCAGGCTTCCCCGGCGCGTCCGAGAACCCATGTGCCGCCCTTCGGCACGACGAGACGGCGTCCGTTCCGGCCCAGAACCTCCGCATCGACCCTCAGTACAACGGCGCGCGCGCGGCCCATGCGTTCGGTGTCCTCGGGGACGGCATTGCGCCCTGCGAGCGGCACGCCGCCGTCGGAAACCGCAACCACGATCGGCCCCCCGGCGTGCGGCTCACCGCGCCAGAGTGAGGGGTACAGGGTGAAATAGTTGGGCCGTCGCTTGACTTGGATCGCAAGCTCGAACGCGGGCGGCTGCGCCGCCAGGTGGGCGCCGAGGGAAAAGGGCACTCCGGCGGCCTGGGAAACGTAGGGTGCGATAGGGTTGAACCCAAAGAGGTTCAGGCCCGAGTAGTTCCCATGATCCGGCTTGAGTTTCCGAGCGCGGAACCACCCGCGGAATTCCGGATTGAGAAGCACGCCAACCTCGAAATGAAGATGGGAGCGTTCGACGGGAATGACGGTCGTGGGCGTCCGTCCCAGACGGCCAAGCCGGGATCCGCGGGGCAGGTCCTGCCCGGCCTTCAGGTTCTTCGCGATTTCATCGAGGTGCGCGTACAACGTGTAGACCGGACCCGCGGGATCGCCGTGGACCATGACGACGTAGTGCCCATAATCCGAGTTGCCTGCGATCCGGTTGACGTGGGCGACCGTGCCGTCGGCCGCCGTGACGACGTCGTCGAGCGCCTGCCTCCGCCGGTCGCGCTGCAGCGGGGCGATATCGATTCCCTCGTGAAATGACGGCAGGATGCTGCGCCCGAAGGCGGCGGTGCGAACGGACCCATAGAGGCCGGACTCTATCCGCCCGGATGCGGTCGGCATGAAGATGCCGGGCGTGTTGGTCTCGACGAGCCGGGTCTGTGCCGTGGGAAACCCAAACTCGACGTAGCGGGGCGGTGCGGCCGTGGCGATGCCGGGTTGCGCTGGCGGGGGCTGCGGTTCCGGTTCGGCGTCCGGGCCGGAACAGCGGGAGAGGATCAGGCCCAGCAGGACGATCGCAGCGGCGGCGACCGCCGCAACACGCGCAACCCGCCCCCACCGGATTCGGGAGGGTCGGTTGTCCGGGTTGGGCGGAAGGGAATATCCGGAAGATCGCCGGAACGGTGCGTGAAGAAGATCCACGGCCCGGCTAATAGTTCTCGCAGTGGGGACACTGGGTCCCGGCCTTCTTCGAGACGCACTTCAGCCGCTGCTGAACGTCCGGCGGGAGGTCGGTGAACATCATCCAGACCCGGTACATAGCTTTGGCGCGGTCGAATGCGGATTGGACAATCACGCCGCAACAGCGGGCATTCAACGCCTCGGTTCCCTCGCCGGGGAACTGGAGATCCAGCTCCATGATCTTGTAGGGCTCGATCTCGTGTTGCGAATAGAACTGAACGCCCAAGGGACAGCAGCGGAAGGACTCCGGCTGCAGTTGCGACTCCTCTTCCCCGCAAAAGACCATCACGGTTTGTGCCCCTGATGCATGGCTTTGAACGTTCACTAGGATACCGTTACCATCGCACCTCGTCCGTGTCAAATCCATGTGCAGGCCCGCGCCCCAAATCCTCGCCTGACGACGTTTGGAAACCCCCGCAGGTTGCTTCGAGAGGCTTCCGCACGGCCGCGACAGAGCGCGGCCCTCCAAAGCCATTCTCTCGTGAGTCTCGATATTGTTTTCTGGAGGGCCGCGCTCTGTCGCGGCCGTACC
>CAYXFW010000449.1:0-3285 GCA_964464305.1 uncultured Verrucomicrobiota bacterium | reverse complement strand
ATGGCGACCGGCCTGCTCGTCCTCCTCATCGGCCGTGGCACCAAGGTCTCTGATCGTGTGATGGGCGCGGACAAGACCTACGAGGGAACCCTGCGCCTAGGCGTCGCGACCGACTCGGAGGACGGCGACGGACGCGTGATCGCCGAGGCCGATCCCTCCGGCGTGACCGCCGACGCCCTGCGCGCGGCCATGGAAAAGCGGCAGGGCGACCAGATGCAAACCCCGCCCATGGTCTCCGCGATCAAGAAGGATGGCATTCCGCTCTACAAGCTGGCCCGGCGCGGCGAGACGGTCGAACGCGAGGCGCGCCTGGTCCATATCTACGAGTTCACGCTGCTCGGGTTCAACCCGCCCCAGGCCAGCTTCCGCATGCGCTGCACGAAGGGCACCTACGTCCGCACCCTGTGCGCCGACATCGGCCGCGAATTCGGCTGCGGCGCGTTCCTGGAGTCGCTCCGGCGCACGGCGTCGGGCAGCTTCTCGCTCGCGGATGCGCGCCCGCTGGCCGACCTCCTCAACGGCCCCCGCGAGGCGCTGTCGGCGGCCCTGCTGCCCCTGACCGTCCTGCTCCCGCCGGCGACGTGATGCGCGTGGTCCGCCAGGCTGCCGATGTGCCCCGCAACGCGGGACCGCTGGCGCTCGCCGCGGGCTTCCTCGACGGCGTCCACCTCGGGCACCGCCGCGTGATCCGGGCCGCCCGCGAACGGGCGCTCGCCGCCGGCGGCCAGACCTGGGTCCTCACGTTCGACCCGCATCCGCTCCGCGTGCTCCGTCCCGCGTCGGCCCCGCTTCTGATCACGCCCCTTCCGCTGAAGCTCAGGATCCTGGAAGGACTCGGGGTCGAGGGCTGTCTCGTCCGGAATTTCACGCCCGAATTCGCCCGGCTCGAGCCGGAGGAGTTCGTCGCGGAACTCGCGACGGGCCTCCCGGGGCTCGCCGGCATCGCCGTCGGCGCCGGATGGCGCTTCGGACACCGCGGCGTGGGCGACGCCGCCCTCCTGACCCGGCTGGCCGCACGCCACGGGTTCGCGGTCGATCTCGTCCCGCCCGTCGAGGTCGGCGGGAGCCCGGTCTCCAGCACGCGCGTCCGGCAGGCGGTGGCCGCGGGCGACATGGCCGCCGCCGCCGCCCTGCTCGGACGCCGGTTCAGCGTGGAGGGCGTCGTCGAGCCCGGTCGCCGCATCGGCCGGGAACTCGGATTCCCCACCGCCAACGTGGCCGCCCTCGCCGAACTCCACCCGCCGCCGGGCGTCTACGCCGTGCAGGCGCAGATCGACGGACGGGGCATGGGCGGCGCGGCCTACATCGGCACCCGGCCGACCTACGGCGCCGGCGGCGCCCCCGTGCTCGAGGTCTTCCTGTTCGATTTCGACGGCGATCTCTACGGACGCACCCTCGAAGTCGCCTTCATCGAGCGGTTGCGAGGCGACGAGACCTTCCCGGACGCCGCCGCCCTGCAGGCCCGGATTGCGCTGGATGTCGACCGTGCGCGCCGCCTGGCCGGCCCGGAGCCCGCAGCCCGGCCGTCCGGCCCAAACCCCCGGCCTGCGAAAAACGAATCCGTCGATTGACAGCCGCGACCGCTTCACATACTATGCAGGGCTTTGCGCGCGGGATCGCGCGCGGCGAGGTGGATCTCATGGAACCCTATGCAGTGATCGAGGCGGGCGGAAAACAGTATCGCGTACAAAAGGGCGATACGCTCGACATCGAGAAGATGGACGGCGCGGCGGGGGCCACCCTCACGGTGGACACCGTTCTGGCGGTTTCGGACGGATCCAGCCTCACGGTCGGCACGCCCCGCGTCGCCGGCGCCGCGGTGGATCTGCAAGTGGTGGAGCAGTTCCGCGCCCGCAAGGTGCTTTCGTTCAAGAAGAAGCGCCGCAAAGGGTTTCACAAGACCATCGGCCATCGGCAGAGCCTGACCTCGGTCAAGGTTGCCGCGATTCGCGCCGGTTGAATTCGGAGAGACGACCATGGCACATAAAAAGGGACAGGGCACCAGTCGGAACGGCCGCGACAGCAACAGCCAGCGGCTGGGCGTGAAGCGGTACGGCGCGAATCGCGGCACCGCGGGCAGCATCCTTGTCCGCCAGCGCGGGACCAAGTTCACCGCCGGGCGTAATGTCGGCATGGGCCGCGACTTCTCCCTTTTTGCGATGATCGACGGCACGGTCGCCTTCGATCGCGAGGGCCGTCGCGTGAATATCGTCGCGGCGGCGACCTGACGGTCCGCCGGCCGGATGAACCGCGGGCGGGCCATGGCCCGCCCGCTTTGTTTCGCAGGGGGCTCGCCGGACCGGCCGGCGTCCATCGACAGTCATGAAAGCACCGACCTTCATCGATCGCGTCCAGATCCACGTGCGCGCCGGCGACGGCGGCAACGGGGTCGCGACGTTCCGCCGGGAGAAGTACATCCCCTACGGCGGGCCGGACGGCGGCGACGGGGGCATCGGCGGCGATGTGGTGCTCGTGGGCGACAAGGACGTCGATTCCCTTCTCCATCTCTACTACCAGCCCAACCACCGCGCCGAACACGGCGAATCCGGCCGCGGCAAGCAGCAGTACGGACACGCGGGGGCGGATAGCATCGTCAGGGTTCCCTGCGGCACCGAGGTGCGGGACCTCCTGACGGAGGAGTGGATCGGCGAGATCCTCACGCCCGGCCAGACCCTGGTCGTCGCCAAGGGCGGCAAGGGCGGCAAGGGCAACATGCACTTCAAGACCTCGACCCACCAGGCGCCGGTCGAGTTCACGCTCGGCGTCGAGGGCGAGGAAAAGAAACTCCGCCTCGAACTCAAGCTGATCTCCGACATCGGGCTCGTCGGTTTCCCCAACGCCGGCAAGTCCACGCTGATCGGCCGCGTCAGCCACGCGCGGCCGAAGGTGGCCCCGTATCCCTTCACCACGCTGCACCCGAACATCGGCATCATTGAGTACAACGACTACCGCACGCTCCGCATCGCGGACATCCCGGGCCTGATCGCCGGCGCCCACCAGGGGATCGGCCTCGGCCACGACTTCCTGCGGCACATCGAACGCACGCGGTTCCTCGTGCTGCTGATCGACATGTCCGGGATCGATGCGCGGCATCCGGCGGACGACTATTTCAGCCTCCGCCGCGAACTCGAGCTTTACAGCCGCGAACTGGCGGACCGCGAGTTCGTCACCGTCGCCAACAAGATGGACGTGCCGGAATCGCGGCAGAAGCTGACGGAATTCGTGGCGCGGACGGGTGTCACGCCGATGGAGATCTCCGCGGCCGGGGGCGAGGGGCTCGACGCA
>CAYXFW010000448.1:0-3289 GCA_964464305.1 uncultured Verrucomicrobiota bacterium | reverse complement strand
GGCTGGTCGAGAACCTGCGCAGCGTCGCGTGGAACGGCGTCGCCTCGGCGTTCTACCTCTGGATCAACGGACAGGCGGTCGGCTACATCGAGGACAGCCGCACCCCGGCCGAGTTCGACGTGACGAAGCATCTCAAGCCCGGCGCGAACACCGTCGCGGTCGAGGTCTACCGCTGGAGCGATGGCAGCTATCTCGAGGACCAGGATTTCTGGCGCATGAGCGGCATCTTCCGGCGCGTGTACCTCTGGAGCGCGCCGGCGGTGCACATCCGCGACATCGAACTGCAGCCGAAGCTGGACGCGCAGTACCGAGACGCGGTGCTGGCGGTGCGCGCGGAGGTGACGCGGTACGGCGGCGGACAGGAGCCGCACGAGGTGGTCGTCCGCCTTCGCGGTCCCGGCGGCGAGCCCGCCGGTCAGTCCGCGAGCGCGACGGTGCCGGCGGACGGGCGCGTGTCGCTCGACATCCCGGTCGCCGCCCCGGCGCTGTGGTCGGCGGAGCAGCCGAACCTCTATCTCGCGCTCGTCGAGCTGCGCGGGCCCGGCGGGCGCGCGGTGGAGGTCCTGCGCCAGCGCGTCGGCTTCCGCAGCAGCGAGATCAAGGGCGCGCGGCTGCTCGTCAACGGGCGCCCCATCCTGATCAAGGGCGTCAACCGCCACGAGCATGACCCCGACCGCGGGCAGGTGGTCGACACGGCGTCGATGATCGCGGACATCCGGCTGATGAAGCAGTTCAACATCAACACGGTCCGCACCTGCCACTATCCCAATGTCCCGGAGTGGTACGACCTCTGCGACGAGTACGGGCTTTACGTGATCGACGAGGCCAACGTCGAGAGCCATGGCATGGGCTACGACGCGGAGTCGCTCGCGAAGGCGCCGTCGTGGGGCCCGGCGCATCTCGACCGGACGGCGCGGCTGATCGAACGCGACAAGAACCACCCGTGCGTGATCGTGTGGTCGCTCGGCAACGAGGCGGGCAACGGCGTCAACTTCGAGGCGACCTACGACTGGGCGAAGCGGCGCGACCCCTCGCGGCCGGTCCAGTACGAGCGGGCGCAACTGGATCGCAACACGGACATCCACTGCCCGATGTACGCGAAGATCGGGACGATGGTCGACTATGCGAAGGGCAATCCCGCGCGGCCGCTGATCCAGTGCGAGTACGCGCACGCGATGGGCAACAGCGTCGGCAACCTGCAGGACTACTGGGACGCGATCGAGGCCCACCCGGCGCTCCAGGGCGCGTGCATCTGGGACTGGGTCAACCAGGGAATCCGGCGGCCGATCGCCAAGCGCGCGGAGAAAAACCACTGGCCGCACGACTGGTACTGGGCCTACGGCGGCGATTTCGGCGACAAGCCCAACGACGGCAACTTCTGCTGCAACGGCGTGATCCAGGCCGACCGCACGCCGCAGCCGCACGCAAACGAGGTGCGCAAGGTTTACCAGAATATCCGCGTCGCTCCGGCGGATGCGGCGGGGGCGCGCCTGCGCGTGTCGAACAAGTACTTCTTCACGGACCTCGATGCCTTCGAGGCGACCTGGGAACTGGCGGCGGACGGCGAGGTCGTGAAGCGGGGGACGCTGGGCCGCCTCCGTTCCGCCCCGCGCGTGTCGGTCGAACTGCCCTCGCCGGTCGGCGCGGCGGACCTTGCGGTGGGGCGGGAACATTTTCTCACGGTTCGTTTTGCGCTGCCGGCCGGGACGAAGTGGGCGCCCGCCGGACATGTCGTCGCATGGGACCAGATCGCGGTCGGTCCGCCCCCGGCGGTGGCGGCGGTGGCGCCGGCGACCGGGACGGTCACGGCGGTGGAGTCGGCCAAGGCGATCACGATCTCGGGCGCGGGGTTCGCGCTGAAGATCTCGAAGAAGGGCGGGGTCATCGAGTCGTGGCGGTCCGGCGGGCGCGAGGTCCTCGCGGCGCCGCTCGAACCCAATTTCTGGCGGGCGCCGACGGACAACGACCGCGGCAACAAGATGGGCACGTGGGCGGCCGTGTGGCGCGAGGCGGCGGCGAAGCGCGAGGTCACCCGGTGCGAGGTGACGGCGCGCGAGCCCGGGCGCGTGACGGTCGTGGCCGAGATGAGGATTCCCGCCGGCGAATCGACGGCGCGCTACGCGTACACCGTGACCGGCGGCGGCGCGGTCGAGATCGCATCGACGTTCTCGCCGAAGGGCGCGAAGCTTCCCGTGGTGCCCCGGATGGGGCTCAAGACCGAGCTGCCCGGCGGCTGCGACCGGGTGCGCTGGTACGGTCGCGGGCCGCATGAGAACTACCGGGACCGCTGGACCGGCGCGCCGGTGGGGCTCTACTCCCTGCGCGTGGCGGAGATGATCTACGACTATGTCGAGCCGCAGGAAAACGGGCACCGGACCGACCTGCGGTGGATGACGGTGACCGACGGTCGCGGCGCGGGCCTGAAGGTGACCGGCCTTCCGCTCTTTGCGATGAACGCGTGGCCGTACCGCCAGGAGGATCTCGAGGGGCCGGCGCATCCGTACGAGATGTCCGCGCGGAAGACGGTGACGCTGTGTCTCGACCACCTCCAGATGGGCGTCGGCGGCGACGACTCCTGGGGTGCGCGCACCCATCCTGAATACTGCATCCAGCCCGGTGTCGTCTACGAGCACCGCATGCGCCTCGAACCCCTCGCCGCGCGATAAGCCGGCCGGGCGTCACCTCACGCGAACCCGCAAAGCCGCCAAGAAGAGAGGAGGAACGGATCGGCGCATGCCGCACGGATCCGGGCTTGCCCGACCGTCGGCCACGCCGTACAGTGCGCCGCAACTTGAAACTTGGAACTTGAAACTCCTCCTTCCCTGACACCTATGGACGCCCTGAACGCCCTTCTTTCCCGCGTGAGTTCCCTGGTTTGGGGACCGCCGATGCTGGTGCTGCTGGTCGGCACCGGGATCGTGTTGACGTTCCGTCTGCGCGGCCTGCAGTTCCGGCGGCTGGGCGAGGCGTTGCGGCTGAGCCTGTCGCCCTCGGCGCAGAAGTCGGACCAGCCGGGCGACATCTCGCACTTCCAGTCGCTGATGACGGCTCTCTCGGCGACGATCGGCACGGGCAACATCATCGGCGTCGCCCTGGCGCTCAAGCTCGGCGGGCCCGGCGCGCTGTTCTGGATGTGGATGACGGCGCTGTTCGGCATGGCGACGAAGTATGCGGAGGCGATTCTCGCGGTCCGCTACCGGGTCGTCGACGCGAAGGGGGAGATGGCCGGCGGCCCGATGTACTACCTCGAGCGCGGGCTGGGCCAGAAGTGGCTCGGCGTGCTGTTCGC
>CAYXFW010000447.1:0-3290 GCA_964464305.1 uncultured Verrucomicrobiota bacterium | reverse complement strand
ATGACCCGGGAAACCACGGATTTCACGGATCGCACGGATGTCTTGCTCGTCTGCCCATCTGTGGTGTCGGTGTAATCCGTGGTTGCTCCTCCGGCTGTCTGAGTCGTTACGTCACGAGAACAGAGGGACAGTGAAGCAATCCCGTCCACCTCGACCTTGAGGCTTCGCCCTGGGCGTCCCGGGCAATCCGTCACCGCAACGGCGAACCGCAGAACCGCAGAATGCCCAACCGCAGAATGTCGAAGGACGCTCCGCCGTCTGTTGTCGCCGGCCGCGGCTTGCCCCGGCGTAGCCATGCGAAGCCGGACGAGGCCGGCCCGGCAAGCGCTCCGGAGCACGAACGGCGGATTCCCACGGAGGTGTGCCCGGCTGTCCGGGGTTGTCGCATCTTGATCCTGCGTTTCCTGCCGTTGCGGCGGACGGCGGGTCGCGATAGACTGCCGCTCTTGTGAACTTTCGAATGCCATGGATCCGATGGGTGCCGGCAGTGACGTTGCTGCCGTTTCTGACAGGCTGCGGCATGCTGCGCGGGGCGGCGACCTCGGCGCTGGCGCCGATGGCGTCGCAGATGTCGGCGTCGCTGCAGGAGCAGACGGACCCCGACCTCGTGCGCGACGGCGCGCCGGCGCTGATCCTGGTGCTCGACGGGCTCGCGACGTCCGCGCCGGACAACCCGGAGATCCTGCTCGCCGCCGCCAACGCGCGGGTCGGTTACGCGGCGGCGTTCATCGACCGCACCGAGGCAGCCCGCGCCCGGGACCTGTACGCGCGGGCCCGCGACTACGGTCTCGCGGCGCTCTCCCGCAACGCCCGCTTCCGCGCGGCGGTGTCCGGGCCGGTGGACGCGTTCGAAGGCTCCCTCGCCGGCTTCGGCAAGGCCGACGTTCCGGCGCTCTACACGGCGGCGATGGCATGGATGGGCTGGATCCTCAACAGCGGCGGCGCGATGGAAGCGGTCGCACAGCTCTCCCGCCCGGTGGCGATGATGCGCCGCGTGATGGCGCTCGATCCCTCGCACGAGCGCGGCGGACCGCATCTGTTCTTCGGCATCTATTACGCCGTCCAGCCCCGCGGCGCCGGCGGCGACCTCGCGGCCTCGCGGCGCCACTTCGAGCAGGCGATCGCGGCCGCGGGGGAAAAGGCGCTACTGCCGCGCGTCGCGTTCGCCGAGTTCTTCGCGCGCTACTCGCTCGACCGGGAGCTGTTCGAGAAGATGTTGCGGGCGGCGGTCGACAGCCGGGACCTGGACGACCCGCCGGGGCTGCGACTGATGAACGCCGTCGCCCGCCGCCGGGCGAAGGCGCTGTTGCCGATGGCGGAGGAGTGGTTCTAGGACGAGGGGCGACAATGTGAATACCCAACATCGAACATCGAACATCGAACGCCGAACATCGAACGCCGGGTGCCGGCTGACCGGCGCGGGGGCCTGGCGGTTTCTCCCCGCCGCGCTGGCGATGGCGCTCGCCGGGGCCGCCCCCGCGGCGCCGGTGACGCTGAAGTTTGCAACGCTCGCGCCCGAGGGCAGCGCGTGGATGCAGACCTTCGAGAAACTGAAGGCGGAGGCGGCGGAGGCGACCGGCGGGGCGGTGAAAATCCGCGTCTATCCCGCCGGCGTGATGGGCGAGGAGAAGGACGTTCTCGTCAAGATCCGGGCTGGCCAGCTCGATGGCGGCGGATTCCTCGGCAACGGCATCGCCCGGATCTGCCCCGAGGCCAACGCGCTGATGTTCCCGATGACGTTCCGGGGGCCGGAGGAGGTCGATGCGGCGATGAAGGCGCTGACGCCCTGGCTCGAGGAGCGGTGCCGCGCCAACGGGTACATCGTGCTCGGCTGGACCGAGGTCGGGTTCAGCCACGTGATGGGGAACCGGCCGGTGAAGAGCCTCGACGACTTCCGCGGGGCGAAGGTCTGGTCGATCCCGAACGAGCCGATGCTCGCGGCGCTGTTCAAGACCGCCGGTGTCAGCACGATCCCGGTGCCGGTGGCGGACGTTCTGACCGCGCTGCAGACCGGCCTGCTCGACACCGTCTACGCGCCGCCCCTCGCCGCCGTGTCGATGCAGTGGGCCGGCCGCGTGAAGCATCGCAACGACCTGCGGCTGGCCTACACGTTCGGCGGCCTGTTCGTCGCCGAGACGTCGTGGAACCGCCTCCCCAAGGACGCCCGCGAGAAGGTGCTTGCGATCTCGCGCCGGTTGACGTCCGGGCTGACCGCCGAGGTCCGCACGAGCAACGCCGAGGCGCTCGAGGTCATGGCCAAGTCCGGCATCAAGGTGGCGTCCTCCTCCGAGGCGGATGCCGAGGGACTGCGCAAGGTGAGCGACGAGACGCGCCTGCGTCTCCGCGGCGACCTGGTCCCGGCCGAGGCGGACGACCGCCTGCAAGCCTTCCTGAAGAAACACCGCGCCGGCGCGGGGGCGGCCCATGCCCCCTGAGGGCGCCTTGCACCGTTGCGTGACCGCCTGGGACGCCGCCGAACGGGCCCTGCTGGGAGGTCTCGCTGCCGGCATGGTGATCCTCGCCGCGCTTCAAATCGTTCTCCGCACCTTCTTCCGCACGGGGATTCCCTGGATCGAGCCCCTGCTCGGCATCGGGCTGCTCTGGCTGACGATGCTGGGAGCGCTGGCGGCAACAGGGCAGCTCAAGCATATTTCGATGGATCTTATTTCCCACCTGCTCCCGCGGCGGCCGCGCGCCGGCGTCGCGGCGGCGGTCCAGGTCTTCGCCGCCATCGTCTGCGGGCGCCTCGCGTGGGCCGCGTACGAGTTCATCAAGCTCCAGCGCGAGACCGAAACCTCGTCGTTGCTCGGCGCGCCGGTGTGGGTCTACACCTGGGTCGTGCCGGTGGCATTCGGCCTGCTGGCCCTGCGCTTCCTGCTTCACGCCGGCCTCGCGGCGGCGGAGGCGGCGCGGAAGACGCCGCCCGCCCCTGCCCGGGCGGAGGAAGGCGGGGCGGCATGACGATCGGCCTCGTCATCCTGTTCGCACTGCTCGGCGCCCCGATCTTCGCGGTCTTTGGCGGCCTCGCGTTCGAGGTCTACGCGCGCGACGGCATCGCGTCGTCGTTGATCATCTCGGAACTCAACCGGCTGGCGACGATGCCGCTGCTCCGCACGCTGCCGATGTTCGCGCTCGGCGGCTACCTGCTGGCCGAGAGCCGAGCGCCGGAGCGCCTGCTGCGCCTCTCGCGGGCGGCGTTCGGCTGGCTGCCCGGCGGAATGCCGGCGGTGGCGGTGGTCGCCTGCACGCTCTTCACGGCCTTCACGGGCGCCTCCGGCGTGACGATCGTC
>CAYXFW010000446.1:0-3291 GCA_964464305.1 uncultured Verrucomicrobiota bacterium | reverse complement strand
GACGTTGCGGATGAGGGTCTCGTTCGACTTCCACGCATGGTCGTGCTCGCTGAAGCCCCAGGTCGTGTTCAGCGTCATGCAGGTCTCCCAGTCGACGCCGGGCATGCCGGTGGCGGGGATGTGCTGCTCCGGCGTGATGAAGTCGCCGTACTTCGTGTCGAGGCTGCTCGCGAAGCCGTCAGTGCCCATGCTCTTCCAGCCCGCTGCCTCGTTGCGGAACAGGCGGTTGTTCATGATGATCCCGGGTTGCTTGGCGCGGACTTCCGCCATGAGGTCCATGGCGCGCCACGCCTCGTCGCCCTGGAAATCCTGCGCGCTGTAATCCCACCACAGTACGTCGACGGTGCCGTAGTTGGAGATCAGCTCGTTCACCTGGGCATGAAGGAAATCCACGTACTTCGAGTGATTGCGCGTCCCGTTGGGGTAGGGCTTGCCCTTCAGCGGGTGGGGGAGCTGCTTCGACTTCGCGTACTCGTACTGGTCATGGTGCCAGTCGATGACCGAGTGATAGAAGCCGACGCGCAGGCCTTCCGCGCGGCAGGCGTCGACGATCTCGCGCACGAGGTCGCGTCCGAGCACCGAGCCTGCGTCGTAGTCCGAGACCTTCGAATCGTGCAGCGCGAAGCCCTCGTGGTGCTTGCTGGTGAAGACGAGGTAGCGGCATCCGGCGGCCTTCGCGAGCGACGCCCATTCCTTCGCAAACCCGGGCGTCGGCTTGAAGAGCGGGATCGCGCGTTGGGCGTAGGTCTCCGTGTCGGCCTTCACGCGCTGCTGGATCCACTCCATGCCGCCGTTCGTCGCGACCGCCTTCCCGTCCCACGTCCCCGCAAGCCCCGAATAGAGCCCCCAGTGCACGAACATCCCGAACCGGGCTTCCCGCCACCAATTCATCCGCGCGTCGCGCGCGGATGAATTGCCGCGGCGCAGTTCCGGCGCGCCAGCGCCGGAAACGGAGCCGGGCTGCTGCCCCTGCGCCAACCCCCCCATCGCCATCGTCGCCCCGACCACCGCCACCGCGATCGTCTTCCCGCTCATAGTCCACCTCGTCATTGACAGATCCCCCTTCCGGATGCTTGAATGCCCCGCTTTTCGGGCGCTTAGCTCAGTTGGCTAGAGCACTACCTTGACATGGTAGGGGTCACAGGTTCAAGTCCTGTAGCGCCCACCACCCCATTGCGTCTCCAGACAAGCCCGAATTGTCTCGTTTTACGGCCAAATACGCCACTTTTCGGCATCCATGCCGCAGTGGCTGACGGTCCTGTGTTGACACCAAACTCTGGTTTGATACGCTTGTTGATACACCGCTGATACGAGGGCGCGTGAGGCTGATTCCGGCGGACGCGGCGTGACGGCGGAGGACGGAGGGACGGCCATGGCACAGATCATCCGGCGCGAGGGCTCGCCATTCTGGTACGCGCGTTTCTCGCATGGCGGCAAAGCCTACCTGATCAGCACGAAGACCACCAGCCGAAGGAACGCGCAGCGGTTCCTTGAGGACAAGCGGCGCGAACTCGCCGGCGAACGGTCGGCCGACGATGCCGCCCGGTCGGTCCTTCAGATCCTCGGCGTCACCGTCGCTCCCCACGAGGACGCCCTCCGCCGGCTCACGGGCGAACTCATCGCCAAAGCGGACCCGAACGAGACGATCGCCGCCCTGACGGACCGGCTCCACGGCATCGCCGCCGAGGCTGCACAGAATCCCTCGGCGGCGACGAAGCTGACGGAGGACCGCCGCCGCTGGGCACGGGCGATACTCGGGGCGCAGGGAACGGCGATCAGCCTCGAAGGCGCATGGGATGCCTGGCTGCACGCCCCCCGCCGCCACACGGCCACGGATTCGACCATGGAGACCGCCTACGAGCCGGCATGGCGCCGGTTCAAGGACTGGGCCGTGACGCGCGGCATGAAGCACCTCCATGACCTGACCCCGGCGGACGCGGCCGCCTACCTCACCCAACTGCAGTCGGACCAGCTCTCCGCCCGGACCATCCGCAACCATCGCGGCTTCCTCGTGGCCGTGTGGAATACGCTGAAGCTCCAAGCCGGGCTCACGGACAACCCCTGGGCCGCGTTGCCGGCGCCCGAGGCGGAGCCCTCGATCCGGCGGGCCCTCAGCATGGACGAGATCAAACGGCTCTTCGCCGCGGCCGCGGGTCCGGAGGACCGCGCCGCCATCTCCCTGGGGCTCTTCGCCGCGCTGCGCCTGGGCGACGTGGCGAATCTGCCGTGGAAGGCCGTCCGTCTGGACGAGGGACTGATCGTCGTGGAGCCGCACAAGACCCGGAAGTACGGGCGGGAGGTCCGCATCCCGATCCACGCGGCCCTCCGCGAGGCGCTGCTCGCCCAGCGCGCCGCGGCGCGCGGGGAGTGGGTCTGCCCGAACCTCCGCGCCTTGTACGCCGAGCGTCGCGACCGCGCCGGGCGGCACATCGTCCGCCTGTTCGAAGCCGCGAAGATCCAGCTCATCGGCGAGAAGACCACCCGTCGCCGCCGGGCCCCGTCCCTGGGTGCCTTCCACGCCCTGCGCCACAGCTTCATCAGCTTCGCCGCCCGCGCCGGCGTCCCCCAACTCGCCGTCCGCGCCATCGTCGGCCACTCCAACGCCGCCACCACCCGCCTCTACGAGCACGTCGACGAGCTGACGCTCCAGAAGGCAGTACAGTCGATACCATCCTTGGGAAAGGAGAACTGAGAACCATGGCCTACCGCGGTCATACGGCAGACATTGCCGTCACAAAACCCAGCAGTTCAACTGTTTCTTGTCTGGATGCTGTTGCCATAAAAACTTTCCATTTGTTTCTTGCAACACTATGCCTAGCGTGCTAGTCTTTACGCGAAATGAGCAGCACGATAAAAAACTGGCGATGGATACCGTTCACGAGACACGGGCAAGCGGCCGTCCCTCGGAGTGCCGGAGTGTACGTCATCCTCAGGGTTGAGCGAATCATGGGACTCCCCGTCGAGGCTCGACCGATGTATGTGGGGCGAACATCCAATCTTCGCTCCCGCATGGGAAGTCATCTGAATCCGGCTACGGCGCACAACGAGCACGTTGCGAATCTTCGGGACAGGAGTTCTCTCGAGTTCTGGTGCAACCTAATGCCGGTTGATGAGACCGCTATGGCGGAGAAGATGTTGATACGATCCGTAGATCCGTTAGCCAATAAGATCCGTTACGCGAAGGAGATCGCAAATGAGCACTGACCCTAGACCGACGAACTCGCTCGACGACATGATTCAAGAGGACCGAAAGAGAACGGAAAGCCGACGCATGATGTTGCAGGAGCTCCT
>CAYXFW010000445.1:0-3299 GCA_964464305.1 uncultured Verrucomicrobiota bacterium | reverse complement strand
AGACCGGCCTCCAGAATTCCGGAACTTTCTGCACAGTTTCTCTGTCCCCACCGGCGCAACTGCTTCTCTGTCCCCATCCCTCCATCCCCACCGGCGCCACCGGCGGCCTTGACCGGTCTGGGGATGCCGCCCATCATCGGCGCGCAGGCGGGGGGACGGCTTTGAATCGATGGATGTACGTGATGGCGGCAGGACTGGTCGCAACGGCGGCGGGAGCGGCGGACTGGGCGCCGGTGCGGGGGAGACCGATGACACGCTGGGCGAAGGAGGTCTCTCCAGACAGCGTCCTCAGCCCTGTCTATCCCCGGCCGCAGATGGTCCGCGAGGCATGGACGAATCTGAACGGCCTCTGGGACTACGCGATCGTCGCCAAGGATGCTGCGACGCCCGGCGCGTGGGACGGAAAGATTCTCGTGCCCTTCGCGGTGGAATCCGCCCTGAGCGGTGTCGGCAAGGCCGTCGGCCCCGAGCAGCGCCTCTGGTATCGACGGAGCTTCAAGGTTCCCGCCGCGTGGGCCGGCCAACGCGTGCTGCTGCATTTCGGCGCGGTCGACTGGGATGCCACCGTGTGGGTCAATGGGAAGGAACTCGGTTCGCATCGCGGCGGCTATGATGCCTTCTCGTTCGACGTCACCGACGCGCTCCAGCCGGACGGCGGCACACAGGAGCTGGTCGTGTCCGCATGGGATCCGACCGATGCCGGCTTCCAGCCGCGCGGCAAACAGGTCCGCAAGCCCGGCGGCATCATGTACACCGCGGTCACGGGCATCTGGCAGACGCCGTGGCTCGAGCCCGTCGCGCCGGCGCACATCGCGTCGCTGACGATCGTGCCGGACGTGGATGCGGCGACGCTGCGTGTGGCGGCGAATATCGAATGCCGGACGCCGAGCCTCGAGCCCCGAGGTGCAGAGGTCCGGATCCGGGTACTCGACGGGACGAAGGAGGTTGCGGCGGCGAGCGGAAAAGCGGGGGAGGAGGTCGCGCTGAAGATCGCCCGGCAGAAGCTGTGGAGCCCGGACTCGCCGTTCCTCTACGATCTCAAGGTTGCGCTTCTCGTGGGCGGCACGGCGGTCGACGAGGTCGCTTCCTACGCCGGCATGCGGAAGATCGCGGTCGCGCCGGACACGGACGGTATCCTGCGGCTCATGCTCAACAACGTGCCGCTCTTCCAGTTCGGCCCGCTCGACCAGGGCTGGTGGCCGGACGGCCTCTACACGGCGCCGACCGACGAGGCCCTGCGCTACGACATCGAAATGACGAAGGCCTTCGGCATGAACACGGCCCGCAAGCATGTGAAGGTCGAACCCGCGCGCTGGTACCACTGGTGCGACAAGCTCGGTTTGCTCGTGTGGCAGGACATGCCCAGCGGCAACTGCGGCGATACGAAGACCGATACGCGGCACAACGACGAGGCGGCCGCCAACTACGAGCGCGAACTGGCCGCGATGGTCACGCAGTTCCGCAACCATCCCTCCATCGTCATGTGGGTCCCGTTCAACGAGGGCTGGGGCCAGCACGAAACGCCGCGTATCGTCGATTTCGTGAAGAAGCTCGACCCCTCCCGCCCCGTCAACGAGGCCAGCGGCTGGACCGACCGCGGCTCGGGCGACGTGAAGGACATCCACAGCTACCCCGGCCCTGCCGTGCCCAAGCGCGAGGCCACCCGCGTCGCCGTGCTCGGCGAATTCGGCGGCCTCGGCCTGCCCGTGAAGGGTCACACGTGGCAGGAGGAGAAGAACTGGGGCTACCGCAGCTTCACGACCGCCGAGGATCTGACCGACGCCTATCTCGCGTTGATCGAAAAGCTCCGCCCGATGACCGGCACGCCGGGCCTCGCCGGCGCCGTCTACACGCAGACCACCGACGTCGAGGGCGAGGTCAATGGCCTGATGACTTACGACCGCGAGGTCATGAAGATGGACCTCGCCGCCATCGCCGCGGCCGCGCGGAAACTCTACACGCCCCCCGCGCCGCGCGTGCAAAAGGGCGCCACCCTCGTGCCGCCCGCCACGCCGCTCGTCGCCTGCGACCCGTACTTCAGCGTGTGGTCGCAGGCCGACGAGCTCGCCGGCACCGACACGACCCACTGGACCGGCAAGCCGCATCGTCTCTCGAGCCTCGTCCGCATCGACGGCAACCCCTTCCGCCTGATGGGCGCCACGCCGCGCACCGTGCCCGCCCTGCCGCAGAAAGGTCTGGCCGTGCTGCCCACGCGAACCATCTGCACCTTCGACGGCGCCGGTATCTCGCTGACGCTGACCTTCACCACGCCGGCGCTTCCGGACGATATCGCCCTCCTCTCCCGCCCGGTGACCTACCTGACGTACGAGGCGCGGTCGACGGACGGCCGCGAACACACCGTGCAGGTCTACTTCGACGCGTGCGGCGAACTGACGGTCAACGAGCCGAAACAGGAAGTCGTCGGGGCCGACGAGTCCGCCGGAGACCTCGCAGTGCTCAAGATCGGATCGAAGGACCAATCCGTGCTGATGAAGCGAGGCGACGACATCCGCATCGACTGGGGCTGGCTTTACGTGGCGGCGCCGAAGTCGTCCGTGGCGACCGCATCCCTCGCCGAACGCGGCCCGTCCCAGCGCGCGTTTGCCGCCGGTGCACCGACCCCTGCCGCCCCGGCCATGCCGGCGGGATCGGACACGGTGTCCGCGGCGCTGGTGCTCGATCTCGGCCGCGTTGGCGAGCAGCCAACCTCGCGATGGCTGATGGTCGCCTACGACGATCTCTACTCGATCCAGTACATGAAGAAAAATCTCCGGCCCTACTGGCGCCGCGACGGGTGGGAGGCCGTGGATCTGCTGAAGGCGTCGGCGAGGGACCGCGCGGCACTGGAGACGCGCTGCGAAGCGTTCGACGCGGAACTCATGGGGGATCTAAGGAAGGCCGGCGGCGCGAAGTACGCGGAGATCTGTGCGCTGGCCTACCGCCAGTGCTTCGCCGCCGGAAAGTTCGTGGCCGACGCCAACGGTCAGCCGCTCTCCTTCTGCAAGGAGAACCATTCCAACGGCTGCATCGCCACCTCCGACGTCTTCTACCCGATGGCGCCGCAGTTCCTTCTCTTCGGCCCATCCGTCGCCAAGTCGTTCCTCGTTCCGTTCATGAACTACGCGGCGTCCGAACGCTGGAAATTCCCCTTCGCGCCGCACGATCTCGGCCAGTACCCGCATGCGAACGGGCAGCGGTACGGCGGCGGCGAGCGAACGGACGAGAACCAGATGCCGGTCGAGGAGTCCGGCAACCTGCTGATCCTGATGGCAGCGGTCGCGCAGATGGAGGGCCACGCC
>CAYXFW010000444.1:0-3304 GCA_964464305.1 uncultured Verrucomicrobiota bacterium | reverse complement strand
CAGCCGCACCGCGATCACGCCCACCATCAGCGCGAACAGCAACATCAACACGATCAGCCGGTAATGGGCGACCCGGACGCTGTCGTTGGTCTTGACGAGGGCGCGGTCGCGCTGCTGGGCGAGCCCGGCGGCGATCGCGTTCATTGCTTCCCCTTGCGGGCGCGGGCGGGCGTCTCCTCGGCCAGGCCATCCAGGAAATTATCCTCGAGCCGGGTCGCGCGGATCAGCTTGCGCTCGACCACCTCCCGCACGGGCGAAGCGACCTGCGGGGCTAGCGCCGACGGGGTCGGCTGGACATAATTGGCCTGGTGCAGCGTGGGCTGCGGCGGCTGGACCGGGGCCGGGGCGGCGATGGTGCGAACCCGCGGCGTGTCGAGTCCGCTTTCTGCGATCTGCGTGTAGCTGACCTTGTTAAGCGCGCCGTGGCTGGCCACGATCGCGGGATCGAGCGGCAGGCCCTGCGGCTGGGTCAGCGCGACGAGGCGGACCGAGGTCATCACGAACTGTTCCGGGCCCGGGGCCTGCAGGCCATAGACGGTCTGGTTCCATTTTTCGATCTGGGCGAGGCCGCCACGCGTATCGATCTCGGTCCGCAGCCGGCGGATGTCCTGCTGGGTCGAGGCGATCCTGCGTTCGACGCCGGTCAGCTCGGCCCGCTTCGCGGCGACCGTCTGCGAGACCATGTAGAAGGAGAGGGCGGCGACGCAAATGCCGCCCGTCCAGACCACATCCTTGAAACGGGTCGTGATCATCCCTGACGTCCTTCCTTCTTGGGGGCGACGCCCCACGGCGCTGCTTCGGTCCGCCGGGCGACGCGGAGCGTCGCCGAACGGGACCGGGGGTTTCGGGCCAGTTCCGCCTCACCCGCGCGAACGGGTTTGGCGACGGCCTCGAAGCTGGGACGCGGCCCCCCGGCGCGCGCATCTGGAAGGTGGCGGGAACCGGCCGGCGTGGCGCCGCTGCGTTCGCGCAGGAAGCGTTTCACGATCCGGTCCTCGATCGAATGGAAGGAGACGATCGCCAGTCGTCCACCCGGGCGCAGGACGCGCTCGGCAGCGGCAAGGCCCTGCTCGAGCTCGTCGAGTTCGGCGTTGAGGTGAATGCGGATCGCCTGGAAGGTACGGGTCGCCGGATCCTTCTTCTCATGCGGCCGATAACCGAGCGCACGGCGCACGACTTCGGCCAGTTCGGACGTCCGGGTGATCGGCCGGGCATAGACGATGGCGCGCGCGACGCGTCGGGCACGTGGCTCCTCGCCCAGTTCGTGCAGGACATCGGCGATCTCGGCTTCGTCGGCGGTGTTGACGAAGTCGGCGGCGGTCATGCCGCTCTTCTCCATCCGCATGTCGAGCGGGCCGTCGGACTGGAAGGAAAAACCGCGGTCGGCGCGGTCGATCTGCATAGACGATACGCCGATGTCGAGCGTCACGCCGTCGACCTGGTCGACGCCGCGCTCGCCCAGCGCCTCGGCCAGGCGGGAGAAGCGGTCGGGAACGAGGATCAGCTGGTCGCCATGCTCGCTTTCGAGGGCGCGGCCTTCGGCGATCGCATCGGGATCCCGGTCGAACGCATAGACCCGCACGCCCGCCTGCAGCAGGGCGCGGGTATAGCCACCGGCGCCGAACGTGCCGTCGACGTGGGTCTCATCGGTCTCGGGAGCGAGGCCGGCGATTACTTCGTCGATAAGAACGGGGATATGGGGCGCAGGCAGGGTCATCCGCGCTCTTTCCGCCTGGCGAGAAGCTCTTCCATTTCCTCGATGACGTCGCCGGATTCGCCGCCAGCCGCATCGCGCAGCACGTCGGGACTCCAGATGCGGAAACGCCGGCCACGGCCGACGAAGAAGGCGTCATTGCCGATCTGCGCCTTGGCGCGCAGCCGATCGGGCAGGACCATTCGGCCCGCCGTGTCGAAATTGACGTCCTTCATCTGCGGAAATGTTTCGGCCTCCAGCCGGTCGAGCACGTCGCCGACCAGTTCGCCCGTCTGTTCGGACACGCGGGCGGCGTGGGCGTTCATCTGCTCTTCGGTTTCGGCGATCTGCATGCCGTCGCTGACCTCGATGCATTTCAGGGCGGTGTTGAAGGTCATGCGCAGGGTGCGGCCGAGGCCGGAGGCCACCTTGGGCGCTCCCGAACGGATGTCGATCGTCTGACGGAAGGCAGCCGGGAGCGATACGCGCCCTTTCAGGTCTACACCGTTCAAATGAACGTCATTGAAGACCGCACCACCCGCCGACACCGACGCACCCCATTCTATCGAGGAGAGCACCGCTGGGACCACGCCATCCTTTCGGATCGGCGGGAGGCGTCAATACGCCAAGCGATACTCTCCACCCCATTTCACCATTGCGATGTACTTGGGTTGGGGTGCCATTTCAAAGGGTTTTTCCGCCACTTTATGGTTTTTCATGGTTTGAGCTGTGGATTCAAGGGAAAGTGGGGAACGCAATGGGTTGGTTCCAGACCTGCGGAAGCGCAGGAATCCGGGCACGGGGCCGGAGGATAGCCCTGTGGATAAGTCTGTTCAGAAGTTGTGGTGAAGGGTGTGGGGCGAGCCCCTGAAAGCACTGTCAAACGGTCAGTTCGGCACGGTCCCGTAAGGACTTATGCTCGACTCAGCGCTTCGGTTCGCTGTCCTGAGTCGCGCTGCTCTCACCCGATGTACCGCCAGGGGCAACGCCCAGTTCGGCAAGCGGATCGGCGGGAGGCGCTTTGCCACTGCTGTTTTCGTTTCCGGCGACCAGATTCGATCCGTCGGCCTTGTCCTTCGAGCGGAAGCCGACGACGGCTGCTGCCAGCAGGACGACCAGGAAGACGACGGCCAGGCCGGTAATACCGATCCGCACGCGCTGCATCAGGCGTTAATCCCCATAGCCTCCAATGTCCGTCAGCGTCGTGCCGAGGTCAATCGCCAATATTTCCGCAAGATAGCGGCCGGCCGACGGATGGAGGGGCGGCCGGGCGTCTGCCCGGCCTCGTTCAGCGCTGCAGCAACGCGGGAACCGGCAGGCCCTTCGATTGCAGCCAGGCCGGATTGAACAGCGACGACAGGTAGCGCATCCCCGAATCGCACAGGATGGTCACGATCGTCTTGCCGGGGCCGAGCTCCTTGGCGAGCGCAATGGCGCCGGCGACGTTGATACCCGACGAGAGGCCGACGCACAGGCCCTCACCGCCCAGCAGGGCGTAGACCTGTTCCAGCCCCTCCTCGTCGGAAACGCGGAACTGGGTGTCCACGGGCGCCCCATCGAGATTGGCGGTGATACGGCTCTGGCCAATGCCTTCGGCGACGCTCGATCCCT
>CAYXFW010000443.1:0-3305 GCA_964464305.1 uncultured Verrucomicrobiota bacterium | reverse complement strand
GCGGAGTTCGGCCTTCCGGATGGGCAGCGCCACGACCGGGCCGAGAACCACCTCCGTGGTGTCCCGGGGCGGAAGGTCGTTGAGGTAGAACGCCACGCCGGACACATGGGCCATGTCGAGCGAGTTTCGGAAGAGATCGTAGGAGCCGCCATAGGGCCACACGTGGCGCGTCGATGCCTCCACGTCGCGCTCGCGCAGGAGCAGTTCGACATAGCGCCAGCCGGTGAAGTCGAGGCGCACGTGGTGGTCCGAAAACGCATGCATGTACTCGCGCGGGGTGGCGAACTGCACGTTGAGCAGCGCGCCCTTGCCGTCGCCCTTCACCCACACGCCGAACGCGCCGGCGCCGGAGAGGTTGCGGTACGGGGCGGGAAACGCGAGGACGGCCCGTGCCCAGGTCCCCGTGCGCGCGGCGGTTTCGTTCGTGGCGCGAAGACGCAGGTTGGGCCCGCCGCCCCGCGTGTCGGACGTCTCGGCGGACGGGGCGATCGAGACGTCCCGCAAGGCGGTGGCGCAGGCGAGTGCCGACAGGTCGGCGTGGTCGGCGACGGGAATGCGTTTTGGACTGTCGAACGGCTCGACGGCAAAAAGCGCCTCGATGCGCACCGCCAGCGGCTGCGAAGCGAAGGGGTTCCGGTGCGTCCAGTTGCCCGAGCCGTCGTCCCGGCCGCCGATGCGGCGGGTGTCCATGACGACGGGGGTGAACCGCCATTCGCCGTCGCGGTTCTGCCGCAGGCGGAACTCGTCGCCGGGGACCGCCACGCGCGCGACGGTCTGCGAGTCGAAATATCGCGCCAGGCGGAGGCGCTCGTACCAGCCGAGAAGCGTGAACTGGTCTTCGACATACGCCGGCAGCGGCGCGCGGGAGACGTTCACTCCCTGGATCGACATGGCGGAATCGAGGCCGAGGTTCTTGGCGGCGAAATACTCCATCTCGTCGAGGAAGTGACCGCGCGCGATCGCGTCGGGTCCGCGCGGGGCCCACCAGCCCATCTGGGGTTCGATCAGATCCGACGCGCGGTAGCGCGAGGACTCCGCGATGTGGCGGTCCTGGAATCGTTTCGCCGCCCACACCGGGTGATCCCACGCGCCCAAGCGCGAGTGGAACCACCAGTTGTGCGCGCCGTGGCAACTGGCCTCGACGAGGACGTCGCCCCGCAGGCGCCGGAAGATTTCGTGGCGCATGGTGTCGATGCCGAAGCGGCTCATCATGCCCTCCGACCCGTCGAAGTAGATCTGGTCGAGCCCGCAGGCGTTGAAGACGCCGGCGATGCGGTCCGCGAGTTCCGCGGCCAGCGGCGAACCGGGTTGGGGGTAGAAGGCCATGTAGCGCTGCTGCAGGTAATCGGCGCGTTCGCCCGCAGCGTGGGCGGCCGGCCGGGTCTTGAAGGCGCCGCGGACGCATCCGGTGAAGGCGTAGGGCGGCTCCCGGGAGATCGCGCGGTATTGGACGATCTCGGCGCCGATGCGGATAGCGTTGCCGTTGCCGGAGTAGGTGAAGACGACGTCGTGACGCGGCGCTGGCGGTTCGCGGACCTGGAGCACCGTATCGGTCGGCGAAAGGGGGCGCGCCAGCGTGTAGGTATCGAACGGCGCCAGGTGCGGGCTGGCCTCCGGGGTCACCCAGGCGTCGCGGGTGTCGATACAGCCGGTGAGGGTGTGGATGCCGGCCTTCAGGCCCGCGCGGTGGATGCGGTCGACGGAATCCCGCATGTCCGCGAGGCCGCGGGGGAAGAGGTTCGTGATCACGTCGTAGTGGCCGAGGGTCCGCCACCAGCCGTGCAGGTGGATGTGCGTGAAGCCGCCGCGGCGGGCGAGGTCGATCCAGTCGTCCGTCGAGGCGTGCGAGAGATCGGCGAAGAGATAGGAGCCGCGGTTCGCCTCCGCGCCGAGGGACCAGGGTCCGCCGAGTTTCGAGACCGGTGCGCCGGACTCCGCCGCCATGGTGCGCAGCATTGCGGGCATCGCGTCCCGCGGGCCTGCCGCCAGACCCGCCCGTCCGCCGGTGAGGCCGAGCGCGGCGGTGGTGCGGACGCTCAGGATGCCGCCGCCGGCCGACATTTCGACGGGCAGCTCGTAGCCGCGCAGGCAGACGGCGTCGGTGTCGTCCGAGAGCATGTTCGCCATCGCGCCGACGTGGCGGGCGGGCACCACCGGGAGCGCCAGGAAGGTCAGCGATTCGGCGTTGCTGACCGTGAGCGACCGGATCGCGAACGTGAAAAACTCGCGTTGCGCGTCGACATCGAGGACCGCGGTTCCCACGCCGCCTGGAAACGTGAAGGTCAGCGAATGGCCGTCGAGAACCGCTGTCCGGGCCGTCAGCTGGCGGCCGTCGGCGAGGCGAACCGTGACGAGAGGGTGGGGCCGGGCCAGCAGTTCCCGGCCGGAGGTCCGGTTGCGAAGCGACACGATGCGGCCACGGGTGTCGACGGCAAGCGTCGCGTGACGGTTCTTGAACATTGCGGCGAGGGCGGGGGCGGGCGCGTCGGCGATCGTGTACGCGGCGGTCCCGCGCGTCGGGTCGGACGCGAGGGCCGCGACCTCGGCCTCCGTGAGCGCGCGTCCGTACAGGCGCACGTCATCCAGCATCCCGGCGTGGGAGACCGGTCCCTGCCAGGCGCCGAGGCGGAGACCGTCGGCCTCGACCGGATGCGCCCATGTTCCGTGAGCGACCGTCCGGCCGTCGACGTAGGCGGTGATGCGGGGCCGGTCGAAGACGACACAGAGGTGGGTCCATCGGCGCTGGGGAAGGGCGGTCAGCAGCGGGACGGAGGTTTCGGTCCATGCGCTGCCTGGCGCGCCAGCCTTGTGCCCCGGCCGGCCGAGGCGGAACGCGCAGGTGTTGTCCCTGACGAACAGCATGAGGCCGCCGGGGCTCCACGTCCGCGACGTGAGGAGGTTGGGATAGCGGCCGGCCGGACCGTCCCACAGCGCCCACACGGCGACGGTGAGCTGTGTGGCGCCGTTGAGCCCGGGCACGGTCGGGATTTCGATGACGGCATTCGTTCCACCAAACCGCGCGGCGACGCCGAAGGCGCCCCGGGCCCATTGCGTGCCGTCCAGGTCCGCTTCCAGGGCCCGGGCGGAGCGATCGGCGGCGATGTCGCCGGCCGCCTCGTCCAGAGGAAGCCAGAGAAGCAGCGATGGATCCGGCGTTGCCGCACGGGACATCACGGACAACCCGAGCGCCAGAAATGCGGGTAGAAGGGCGGTCCTCATCTCAAGTCCTCCGTTCGAAGTGTGCCCGGATTCTGAATCCGGAGACCGCGGTTGCAAGGACAATCGGAGGCGGCAGTCGGGCTCGC
>CAYXFW010000442.1:0-3307 GCA_964464305.1 uncultured Verrucomicrobiota bacterium | reverse complement strand
CAAAAAAAGCGCTAGCATACCCTCCGATGTACAAGCCGAGGCAGGCAATCAAGACGATCACGATTTGCTTCTGCCTCCTGGTCTTCATCTCTCAGACCAGCCCATATTCTGCGACCGGTCTCCTTCCTTGGCGCTGTGCGGATCTGGGCTCGTGTCTGAGGCCTCCACCGATTCACCTCGCTGCGAATGCTGCGTCTGGCTGTGCGGGACTGCAAGCGCTTTTTTTGGGGAAGTTCACGGCAGTTACCTGCGTATCGGCAAGCGGATGCGTGAACGCCCGGGGGACCCTGTCCAAGGGTTGGAAGCACTAAAGGTCGGGTTGTCCGAACCTTGGACGCCTTGAGTGTCCGACACCCTGACGTACCGTTGATGAGGTAGCCGCAGGGCTACGACCTGCGGCGCTGCGGCACCCGCGATCGCCACGGCGTGCCACGTCGTAGCCGTGGCGCTACCGGAACCCGTTCGATGCGGGCTCCCTGCTGCCGACGAAAGCCGCTGGCACCCAAGCCCCAATCGGCAAACAGCAAACCTCCGTCGTGTTTCGGATTTGCCGCATTCTCTCGTTTGGTCTTGTTTCGGATTTCGGAATTGGAATTTCGTGCTTCCCGTATGGGCTCTCAGGTTTCAGGTTTCATCTCTCATCCTTCCCGTCGTCCGGCTACGCCTGCGGGAGGTGGGCGCGGAGATGGGCGGGGAGGTCGGCCATGTCGGAGAGGGTGACGGATGCGGCGGTGGGGCCGGGGGAAGGATGGACGCGGAGGGTGACGGCGCAGCCGGCGCGGCGGCCGGCTTCGATGTCCTTTTCGGAATCGCCGATCATCCACGAGCGGGACAGATCCAAGGCATGCGTTTCGGCGGCTTCGATCAGCATCCCGGGATTCGGCTTGCGGCGGGGATCCGCATTATCGACGGCCGTGCAGACGAGGATTTCGCGCAGCCGGAGGCCATGCGACACCAGCGCGGCCACGAGGCCGTCGTGGATCCGGTCCAGGGCCTCCTGCGACATGATGCCCCGCCCCACCCCGCGCTGGTTGGTGACCACGACCGGCTCGTAGCCGCGCTCGACAACAACGCGCAGCGCCTCGACGAAGGCCGGCAGGAGGCGGAAGTCCTCCCACCGCTCGACGTAGCCGGGACCGGGGCTCTCGTTGACAATGCCGTCGCGGTCGAAGAACACCGCCGGACGCCGGGCCGGCACCGGCGTCGCGGGGGCGGCGGACGGCGCGATCGCAACAGCCGGATGCAGGTAGATCGGAGAGGCCGGCTCGGACGGCTCGGCGCGGTCATGGCGCCGAAGGGCGCGCAGCGCGACGAACGAAGCGGAAGGAAACATGCTGCGCGGGAGCCATGCGCCGTCCGGACCGGGCAGCGACGCCAGCGCCGCGAGCCGCTCCCAGTCCGGCGTGGCTCCGACGCCCGCCGGCGGAACCCGTCCCGCCAGATCGGAAATCTCGCAGAGCGCCCACGGGCCGGCGGCCACCGCGGCCCCGTCGTGCCCCCGGTGAAAGGCCGCATGCCAGCAGCGGCCGCGACGGGCGTCGCCGGCGATCAGAACATCGTCGGCCGCGACCTCCTGCAACACCGCATCGGCCATCGCGGCGCCGCTGTCGACCGCGTGGACGGGACGTCCGCCGGGCATGGCGAGACCCGAGGCAACGGTCAGCGCGACGCGCATGCCGGAGTAGTTGCCCGGTCCGCGGCCAGCGACGAAGAGGTCGATATCCGCCGCGCCGATTCCGGCATCCTTCAGGATGCGCTCCAGAGCCTCGAACGCGCGGCGGCTGTCGCGCGGCGCCTCCTCCCACGCGATCTCGCGGACCACGCGTCCGTCCTCGACGAGGGCGACACTCCCCATCGGCGACGAAAGTTCGATGCCGAGGATGCGCATCAGGACACCCCGCCGCTGTGAATTCGGATGCGGCGGTCCTCGGGACCCTCCCCGCGGAGGATCTCGACATGCACGGTGCCGGGCGGCAGAAGGCCCGCGGCCCGTTCGGCCCACTCGATGAGCGTCACGCCCCCGCCGGACAGGCAGTCATCGAGCCCGATCGACTCGGCCTCGATCTCGCCCTGAAGCCGGTAGAGGTCGACATGGAACAGCGTCAGATCGCCGCGGTACTCGTTGATCAGCGTAAACGTGGGGCTCGTCACCGGCTCACGCACGCGCAGGGCGACGCCGAGGCCCTGGACGAAGGTCGTCTTGCCCGCGCCCAAGTCGCCGTGCAGCGCGACCACGGCGCCGGGCCGCAGCGCGGCGGCCAGCCCGGCCGCCACCGCGTGGGTGCCCTCCACCCCGCTGACGCGATACTCTGTGTTCTCCGGGCTCATCAATGTCGCGGCGAATCTAGCGCAGCGCAGCCGGGAAGAAAAGCGGGCAGAAGGTCCCAAATCATCGGCTAAGAAAAGTGGATCGGGAACGAACGATGCTTCGAGGGTCTCTCGCACGGCGCCGACGGAGCGGCGCCCTCCAGGACCGTCCTCTAGCATTTCTATGGAACCGGCCTGGAGGGCCGCGCTCCGTCGCGGCCGTATCCATGCGCACTTCACACGGGCCTTGCTCGCATGGTTCGTTCTTAGCCGATGATTTGGGAAGGTCCTTCAGGATTGAAATTCTTGTCCGGCCGGGCTAGCGTGGCCGCCATGAAAGCGCTCATCCAGAGCGGCGGCCACGGGTGGGCGGTTGCGCCATCCGGCCTGCGAGCCACCTCCCGATGAACAAGTCTGTCGTAGTCACGGTGCTGCGGATGCTGATCGGGTGGCACTTCCTGTACGAGGGGCTCTTCAAACTCATGCAGCCCGGCGGCTGGTCGGCGGCCGGCTATCTGCGGATGAGCAACTGGGTTGGGGCGCCGCTCTTCCATCACATCGCGGAGACGCCGGGACTGCTGCGGGCCTGCGACCTGTTGAACATGTGGGGGCTGACGCTGATCGGGCTGGGGCTGATTCTGGGCGTGCTGATCCGTCCCGCCGCAGTCTCCGGCATCCTGCTGCTGGCGTTCTACTATGTGGCGCAGCCTCCGTTCCTCGCGGGCGCGGGCACGGGGCATTACCTGTGGATCGACCGCAACGCGATCGAGGCGGGCGCCCTGCTGGTCGTCGTTCTCCTGCCCTCCTACGGCCTCGGCGCCCCGCTCCTCGCCTGGATCCGCGAGCGGCTCCGGCCGCGGACCGATCCGGCCGCCCACGGCGAGCCGTGGCTGGCCTCGCGGTCGCGCCGCGAGCTCCTGTTGAGCCTCGGCTCGCTGCCGGTGCTCGTCGCGCGTCCGGCGGCGGCGCCCAGCGGCCGCACGTTGTGTTCGCGGCCCCA
>CAYXFW010000441.1:0-3308 GCA_964464305.1 uncultured Verrucomicrobiota bacterium | reverse complement strand
GCATGTTGGAAATCCTCGACCGCCTCTGCGAAGGGCGCGCCAAACCGGACGACCTTGCGCGGCTCGAAACCCTGGCCGGGATCGCCCGCACCCAGAGCCTGTGCGGACTCGGCAAGACCGCTCCGAACCCGGTCGTCACGACGCTCCGCTACTTTCGCGACGAGTACGAGGCGCACCTGCAGGGCCGCTGCCCTGCCGGGCGCTGCGCGAAGCTCGTCGCGTACGAGGTCGGCCCGGAATGCATCGGCTGCACGAAGTGCGCACAGTCCTGCCCCGTCGACGCAATCCCGGCGGATCCCTACCGACGCCACCGCATCGACATCGACGCCTGCGTCCGCTGCGATCTGTGCCGCCAGGTCTGCCCCTCTGGAGCGATCCGCATCGTCAGTCCCATCGTCCGAACCCCGGCCGCGGAGGGCCTCCCTGCCTGATGCACCACCGGCTTGTCATCGAAGGATGCCCCGTCGAGGTCGAGGACGGCACGACGCTGCTCGACGCGGCGGCGCGCGTCGGCATTGCGATTCCGACACTTTGCCACCGCGAAGGCCTGCCCCATTTCACCTCGTGCATGGTCTGCGCCGTACTCGACCGGCGAAGCGGCCGGCTGCTTCCGGCCTGCTCGTTCCCGGCGGCGGACGGCATGGACATCGACGCCTCCGGCGAGGCGGTTCGCCGCGCGCGTCGTTCGGTACTCTCGCTGCTGATGAGCGAGCATATCGGCGATTGCGAGGCTCCGTGCCATCGGACCTGCCCTGCCCGGTTGCGGATCCCGCACCTGCTTCGCGCCGCGCGCACAGGCGACTGGGATGCCGCCGCGTGCATCGCCCTCGAAGACCTGGTCCTGCCCGCGACGCTGGGCTGCATCTGCCCAGCACCGTGCGAGAAAAGCTGCCGCCGCGCGTCGCATGACGCCGCGGTCGCGATCGCCGCCGTCCACCGTGTGGCCGGCGAATATGCGCTCGCGAAATCCGCCGCGGCAACGGCTGTGGCCGGGGACCTTCACGGGCGCCGTGTCGCGGTGGTTGGCGCCGGACCCGCCGGGCTCGCCGCGGCATGGCACCTCCGGCGCGCGGGTGCGGCCGTCTTCGTGATCGAGTCCGCATCCGCCGCCGGCGGCGCCCTGCGCACTGCCGTGCCGGACGACCGGCTTCCCCACGCAACGCTCGACGCCGAAATTGCCGTCATCGCAGCCTCCGGCGTCGAATTCCGCTTCAACTCCCGCATCTCGACCGCGGCGGATCTCCGGACACTGCGCAACACGGTCGATGCCGTCGTCCTTGCCACCGGTCCGCTCGATGCCGCCGCGATGGATTCGCTGGGGCTGGAACGCACGGCGCGCGGAGTGAAGGCGGATCCCCAGACGCTCCAAACCTCCGAGCCCGGCGTTTTCGCTGCCGGGGATGTGATTTATGCCTCCCGGATGTCCGTACGGTCCGTCGGCGCCGGACGCACGGCCGCCGAATCCATACGCCAGTTCCTCGCGAGCCGCCCGGTCCTCGGCCGGCCGCGTCGCTTCAACTCGCGTATCGGCCGGCTGCACGACGGCGAGGCCGCCGCTTTTCTTGCGGATGCCAGCTTGGCCGCGCGCGTTTCCGTGCCGGAGCGCATGGAGTTGGCAGGCGCCCGCGACGAGGCCGCCCGCTGTCTCGATTGCGACTGCCGCAAGGCGGAATCGTGCCGGCTCCGGATTCTCGCGAACGAGTACGGCGTCGATGCCGACGAATTCCGCGCGGGGGACCGGCCCGCCGTCTCGATCCGGCGCGACCATCCCGATCTCGTCTTCGAGCCCGGCAAGTGCATCAAGTGCGGACTATGCGTCCGCATCACCGCCCGGGACGAGATCACACCCGGCATGACCTTCCTCGCCCGCGGCTACGATGCGCGGGTTGCGCCCTCCTTCGAGGACGGCCTCGTCACGGCGCTCGGATCCTCCGCCGCCGAGTGCGTCGAAGCCTGCCCCACGGCCGCGCTCGCCTTCCGCCGCTGGGAGGATGTTCGAGACCCCGGCGATCCTGAGATAGGAAGCTGTCTTCTTGATCACAAGGCAATCCGCGACCCCGGCGACCTTGCGTCGCCGGTGAGCCAGATCGGGACCGCCAAGTGCATCGCCAAGGAGGCGCCATGAGACCGGGCACCGCGATCCTGTGCGTCTCGCTCGCCGTCTCCGCCGCGGGAGCCGCCGACTGGCCCGTCTTCCGCGGCGATCCGGCCCTGACGGGTGTCGCGACGGAGGAGCTTCACCCGCCCCTGCGTCGCGCATGGTCGGTGCGTGTGCCGAAGGGCACCCGCTCCTCTCCGGTCATAGCCGCCGGCCGCGTGTTCATCGGCACGGACTCCAATCTGCTGGTCGCATTGGACCTCAAGGATGGCCACACGCTTTGGTCGCACGCCGCCCCCGACAGCATCGAGGCGCCGCCGCTGGTTGTCGGGGATCTTGTTGTCGCGGGCTGCACGGACGGCTCGCTCATCGCCGTCAAGGCCGCGGACGGCACGCGGGTGTGGATCTACACGACCGGCGACAAGATTCTTGGATCTCCAAACCTTGTCCCGCTTGCCGGCGGGCGAACGCTGGTCGTTGCCGGCTCCTACGACAACAAGGTTCACGCGGTCGACCTGCCAACGGGCAAGCCCGTGTGGACCGTCGAAGCGGAGGGCTACATCAACGGCTCCCCGGCCGTCGCCGGGGGGCTCGTCGTCGCGGGGAGTTGCGACAACCACCTCCATGTCATCGAGGGCCGCAGCGGACGCGTGCAACGCCGGATCGACGCCGGATCCCAGATCGCGGCGTCGCCCGCGCTGGGCACGAACCTGATCGTCGCGGGGACCTACGCCGGCGAAGTCGTCGCCGCCAATCCGTCGGACGGCTCGGTTCTGTGGCGCTTCGCCTCGACCAACGGCGCCGCGTTCTTCTCGAGCCCGGCTCTCACGGCGGATCGGATCCTGATCGGCCGACGCGACCACCGCCTCTATGCACTGCGGCGCACCGACGGCACGGTCGAGTGGACGTTTGTCGCGAAGGATAGCGTCGACGGCTCGCCGGTCGTCAGCGGCGCCCACATCTTCGTCGGCTCCGACGACGGCCGTCTCTACGCCCTCCGAGCCTCCGACGGCCGGGAAGTCTGGCGCTACGAAGCCGGCGCGGCCCTCGCGGGGTCCCCCGCCATCGCCTCCGGCCGCCTCGTCATCGCCGACGCCGATGGCTGGGTCCACGCCTTCGAATCCGCCCGCTGATCCGCGCCCCCCGGTGCCTCGCTGTTGTCATCTGGATGGTCCGGCCGGACCATCCAGATGACAACCCGTGGGGCGTC